>JACRCE010000082.1 GCA_016213015.1 Deltaproteobacteria bacterium
CAAGGAAATCAACAACTTAGAGATTGCCGCGCCCAGCACCACTTTGTTGCACGAAGGAATTTGCCAAGGAACACGCTTTCATAATCCAAAGTGGTGCTGGGCTCGCAATGACAAAATAAGAATTAATCAGAGGTTCCTTAAGACCTTCAATCTTAATTAACACACATCCTTGTATTTTGCAACCTGCCTTTCTTGGAAGAAAGGCAGGCCAAAGAACTTTGATAGGGAATCAGCTGACGGGCTGACGACCCCGTTAGAGGACTATGTATATATCTATCAAAGAAGATAATTCTTTAACTGGGAGCAGATAAGCCCCGTTAGAGAAAAGGAAGAAGTTCTCTAACGGGGCAAGGGGAGGCAAGGCTTTGGTTGCCCTGCAACAAGCGCCGAATGAAGAAGAAAAACGTGCTTACGAATCGCCGGTCGATGGCCTCGGCTGGTCCTCGGCGTCGTTGACGGGCTTTCTGGTCGCCCTTGCTTCAGGGTCTTTTATGCCGAGATACTTCATCTTCATCAGAAGGGTATTCCTGTGTATCTTCATCAGGTCAGCGGCCTTGATGCGGTTCCAGTTGGTCTTGTTAAGGACGCCGAGAATAAAATACCTCTCGAACGACCTGCATGCCTCGCGATAGTCCTTTGGCGCGTCGTCGGTATGCCCTGCCCTGTCGAAGATGTGCATACTCACGGGCAAGTCTTCGTAACGTATAATCGCCCCGTCCTTTGCCAGAACCACAAGCCGTTCCATGAGATTCTCAAGCTCGCGGACGTTTCCCGGCCACGGATACCCGCAAAGCGTATCAAGGGCCTCAGGCGAGATGCCGCCCATCGCCTTATTGCACTTCCTTGAATGTTTGGCGAGGAAGTGCTCCACGAGAAGCGGTATGTCTTCCCTTCTTTCCCTTAAAGGCGGCAATTTTATCGGCACTACATGCAGCCTGTAATAAAGGTCTTCCCTGAATACCCCTCTCTTTACCGCGCCCATGAGGTCCGCGTTTGTCGCGGCGATTACCCTTACGTCAACGCTCACGGAGGCGTTGCCGCCGACGCGCTCAAACCTCTTTTCCTGCAGGACGCGCAGGAGCTTCACCTGCAGATTCATGGGCAGAGTGGCTATCTCGTCGAAAAATATGGTGCCGTTGTCCGCATACTCGAACCTGCCGATCTTTCTCGCGTGAGCGCCGGTAAACGCGCCTTTCTCGTAGCCGAACAGCTCGCTCTCCATCAACTCCGCCGGCACGGCCCCGCAATTCACGGCGACAAAAGGCTTGGCCTTTCTATCTCCGGCCAAGTGAACGGCGCGCGCCACAAGTTCCTTTCCGGTGCCGCTCTCTCCGGTTATAAGGACGTTTGACGCAGTGTGCGCCACCTTTTCTATGAGGTAGAAGACCTCTCGCATCGCGCCTGAGACGCTGATTATCTCTCCGTGGCCCGCCATGACCTTCAACTCCTCCTTGAGATAGTCCACCTCTTTTTTGAGGGTCTGTCCGTGAAAATACCTGTTGAGTGTCAAGAGCAGGTCTTCATTGTCAAAGGGCTTGGTGATGTAATCATACGCCCCTTTCTTCATGGCGGATACCGCCTGCCGGGCGCTGCCCTCCCCTGAGATCATCACGATTCCGGCCTCAGCGTCGAATTCGCGTATCATCTCCAGAGCGCGTATCCCGTCCATGCCGGGAAGCTTGATGTCCATGAGCACCATGTCAACAGGCCGCGTCCTTACCGCCTCAACGGCCTCTTTACCGTCCTTCACCGAAGCGGTGTCGTAGACGTCCCCTAAAAGCAGTTCAAGCGTCCTTCTGAGTATCGGATCGTCATCTACTATAAGCACAAGCGGTCTTTTCATATCGCACCATGATGCGGCCTTGCCGTTGTTTAGCCTCACTTCTCGCATTCGCGTTGTTCTTTCCATGTACGAGTGGAGCATCCGCCGCAATACCGTCGCTTTAACGGCTGGTCAAGGCGGACAATCTTGATCGTCATTACCTTACCATCGGAACTCTCCGCCAAGAATGGCGGTGAAATCCGAATCTTCCGGGTAAACTTAACAGATGGATACAAGACTCCCATGTCGCCTATGTTATTATCACGGAACAACATATATGTCAATAGCCGTTTATAAATAAATATTATATTTCATCTGTTCCCTATGCAAGTCTCTTAATTCCAGCGTAGTAATTTACTATGATCGCGGAATCATGGTGAGTGTATCCTTATAACGTAAGGAACAACAAAACAATAGCGATAAAATTTATTATACTGGGAATTATAGTAAAAGCGAGATTAATCTTTTGAATGAACGCTGGAGGAAACCACTATGAGCGTCGTGGTTTTTCATAATTGGCCGGCTATCATTTTTATGGCATGCCTTTTACGGCGAAGCTGGATGAAGCGATGCGGCGCCTCAATCGCCTGAAGGGTCAAGACCGTAGCTTTTGATCTTTCTGTACAGATGGCTCCTTTCTATCCCTATGGCCTCGGCGCATCTTGCGATGTTGCCGCCGAACTCGGCGAGCTTTCTCAGGATGAACTCGCGCTCGAAGCCGGCGCGCGCCTCCTTAAGGAGAGGCGACTCGAATATACTTGAAGCCGGCTGTCCGAAAACACTCTTTACGGCGATATGGGACGGCATCTCTTCCGGCGTAATGACGCTCCCCGGTGTCATGATGACAAGCCTCTCGATAATGTTTTTCAACTCCCTTACGTTCCCCGGCCAATCGTATTTGACAAGCGCGTCCATTGCCTCGTCGCTAACCTGAATGGCGCCCCTCGACGTTTCATTGGAAAACTCCGCCAGAAAGAACCGCACAAAAAGAGGGATGTCTTCCCGTCTTTCCCTGAGCGGCGGCACGTGAAAAGGTATGACGTTCAATCTGTAATAGAGGTCTTCCCTGAACGCGCCCCTCATTATCTCCCCCTTGAGGTTCTTGTTCGTGGCCGCGATCACGCGCACGTCGACCTTTATGCGCTCAACCCCGCCTACCCTTTCAAAGCTCTGCTCCTGAAGTATCCTCAATATCTTGGCCTGCGTCTTGAGGCTCATATCTCCGATCTCATCGAGGAATATCGTGCCCTTGTCCGCAAGATCGAACCTGCCCTTCTTCTGGGCCACGGCGCTGGTAAAGGCGCCCTTTTCGTGGCCGAACAACTCGCTTTCGATAAGCTCTTCCGGTATGGCGGCGCAATTGACCTCGATGAACGGCTTGCCGCTCCTCAAGGACTTCAGATGGATGTTCCTTGCCACGAACTCCTTGCCCGTGCCGTTCTCGCCGGTTATGAGCGCCCAACTATTGCTCGGCGCCGCCCTGCCGATGTCGGCCTTTAGGCTAAGCATGGCTCTCGACACGCCGATTATCGCGTACTTTGAAAGCGCCTTTTGCCTAAGGGCGCTGTTCTCCTCGACAAGTGTCTTGTGTTCGAGGGCGTGCTCGACCGTGAGTATCACCTTGTCCAGCGAGAGCGGTTTTTCTATGAAGTCGTACGCGCCAAGCTTCGTAGTCCTTACCGCGCTTTCGATATTGGCATGACCCGAAATCATGATGACCGGCATGAGCGGATGTCTGGCCTTTATCTCCTTCAGGGCCTCTATGCCGTCCATGCCCGGAAGCCAGATGTCGAGAAGCACCAACTCCGGCGTCCTTTGGTCGAGCTTTTTAATCGCCTCCTCGGCGCTCTCCGCAAGGGAGACTTCATACCCCTCGTCCCTCAAGACCGCGCCGAGGGATGAGCGTATCTCCTGTTCGTCGTCAACCACCATTATGGTCTTCATGCCGTTATCGCCTTTATAGGAAACTCGATTATGAACCTCGTGCCGGCCAGCGCGTTGTCCCTCACCCTTATGTAGCCGTTATGATCCGCGATGATGTTGTTCACGATGGCAAGGCCAAGACCCGTGCCGGTCTTCTTGGTGGAAAAATACGGCTCAAACAGCCTCTGCTTGGCCTCCGCCGGAATCCCGACGCCGTTGTCGATCACCTCAAGACGGGCAAGGGCAAGCTCATCGAGATAACGCGTCTCGACGCGCACCTCGCCCGTATCCTCGATCGCGGACACGGCGTTATCTATGAGATTTATAAGCACCCTCTTCATCTGATCCCTGTCAACGTCCACCACCGGAAGCCTTTGATCGAGCGTTGCCTTGAACGTGATGTTCCTGTGGCCGGTCTTGTATAAGGCGATGGTCTCGCCTACTATCTCATTTAAGTCATTGGGGCTTGGGTTGGACGCAGGCATCCTCGCAAAACTCGAAAACTCGTTCACAAGGGTTTTAAGCTCGTCCACCTCTTTTATTATGGTCATGGTGCACTCGTCGAACACGCCGCCGTCGTCGGCAAACTTGTCCTGATACTTTTTCCTCAGCCTTTGCGCCGACAGCTTTATGGGGGTCAACGGATTTTTTATCTCATGGGCTATCCGCTTGGCGACCTCCTTCCACGCGAACATCCTCTGTGTCTTCAAAAGATGCGTCAGGTCGTCGAGCACGGCCACCATGCCGAGGTAGTCGCCCGATTCGTCCCTGAGGGCGTTGAGGTTCACCAGCACGGTCATCGCCTTGTCACGCACCGCCACGCGCATCTGACGCTCCATTGCAGGGAGGCCCAGGTCCATCATCTCGCGTATCATCTCGCGCAAGACCTCGCTCTCGCGAAGGGCGTCCTTGTAGTTCTTGCCGAGGGCATAGCCCTCCTCGGCGCCAAGCATCTCGGCGGCGACCCGGTTTATGGAGATTATCCTGCCGGTCTTGTCAATGGAGACGACGCCCGCGGATACGTTTCCAAGGACTATCTCTATGTAGCGCCTCCTCTGCTCAAGCTCGATGTTCGTCCTTCTCAGGTCGAGGTTTGCCGTTTCGAGTTTGGATTTGCCGGCGGTCAAGTCCTCGGTCATTCGATTGAAGGATTTCACAAGCAGACCTATCTCATCGTTCGACTCTATGGCGATGCGATAGTCGAGGTTGCCGCTCGCAACGGCGTGAGTACCCTCGGCCAGTTCGTGTATGGGAACGGTTATCTCCTTTGCGATGTATCGGCCTATCCAGATGGAAAAGAAAACGATGAGAAGCGTTATTATCAAAAGTATCGTAAAGTAGCTTGCCTTAACTGGATTTTTGAGGAGCTTTAATTGCTTATACCCCTCGAAAGCCGTTGTTATCTCCTTCATCTTATCCAAGAGACTTCTCGGCACGTAGTAGCCGACCACGACCGCGCCGCCCGATTTATCCTTGAGGTTCAAGGACGGGACCGGCGAGATGGCGCGCACAACGTCTCCAACGCCGACGCTCTCGGTAAACCCGGACGCCTCGCCGCTCTGGATGACGGCAAGCACGGCCTGAGGGTCTATATCCGGCACCATGTTTTTGTTGACCTTGCTTGAGATGGCGTAGTATATCCTCTTTCCGTCCGACGCGAATACTTCAATAGTGGAAAAATCGTTGTCCTCTATCTTGTGGTCAACGTACTTCCTCATACCCTCCGCGTCCTTAAAAAAACCCTCCCTTGCCGCTGCCAGCGCCGTTGCGCGCGCGCCGGACGACACCTTATCCGTCATGTCCTTGTAATAGTTCTGAGCAAGGTCCAGCGACTCCTTCAGCGAGTCCTCTATCCTTATACCGAACCACCCGTCTATGCTCTTATTTATAAAGCCTATGACCACGAAAAAAAGCAGGAAGGTCGGAATGATAGTGAGCGCGACAAAGGCGGTAACGAGCTTTGTCATGAGCTTTGAACCCATGACCTTTTTCTTTCTTTCGATGTACAGCTTGACCGTATTCCTGATGACGAGGAATATCACCAGAATAAGGAGAATGATGTTTATGTTTATAAGTCCAAGGAGGAAGATGTTGGTGGCTATGGGGATGTCGCCGCTTACAAGTGAGATGTGCGACTCGATATAGGTTATCAGTAGTATCGCTGGGACAACCACCGCGATGATGATGAACTCTCTCCTGCGCCTTTTCTGTTCTACGTCGAGTTTTGGCGTTTCAGTCATCATGCGCCCTATCTTGAAAAACGATACGAGAACCAATCGGTCTCGATGTTCCACGCCTTCACGAAAAACAGAACGTGATCGAGAAAGAACGGAAGGGTGGATGCCTTGAGAGTGGCCTTTGCCCTCAAATCGTAAGACTCTCCGGCCTCAAGCGTTTTTTGCGGCGCTATACGGGCTAAGGTCAAGGCGCTCATGATCTCCTTCATCTCGCCCAAGTCCTTTGTCCTCACGCCGCTGTTCCCGTTAGCCTCATCACGCGACACGACGTACTCGTCCTTCAAGGTGTCGTACCTGACGACGTGCCTGAACTCCCACGCGCCAAGCGCCTCGTTAAACCAGACGCTCCTTACCCTGTCAAGTTCGACGGTGAAGGCGAAGGCTATGGGCAGACCGCTTTTCAAAGCATCCTCCATATCCTTCGTGAAGGCGTCGCGCACGACGAATGAGACGCTGAGGTCGTCAGAGCCGGACACCGAAAGACCGGCGATATAAGCCTCACCGTCCGCGCTACAAACGTCCGGCGCGAAAAGGACAAGCGCGGCAAGGAGATAAAGGGAATATAGGATGATATTTTTCATGTTTTAAGAACCGCTTATCGACTATCCACGCACCATGCCGAACATAGCCGTCGTCAGAATATAACAGATTATGCCCCGTGCGACAAGAGGGTTGGAAGGGTGCTCGCCGCGCGGGCAACATTAATTTGGGCTTTCAAGAAAGGCAGGTTTCACTTGACACGTAAAGATAAGTGGGAGTACCATTGAAATATGCGCGAACGCGGATTTACCTTGATAGAACTGCTGATGGTCATACTCCTCCTTGGCATTCTATCGGCCGTGGCTATTCCAAGAATCACGGACATGATAAATCCGTCGAAAGAAACGGTAACAAGACACAGGCTGGAGGAGCTTAGAAAGGCGATCGTCGGGGACCCGGACGCCATAGTCGCGGGCACGTATTCGGCAAGGGGTTTCAGGGGAGACGTCGGGAGTTTTCCAGCCGCGCTCACTGATCTGGCCGCTATAGGCGCGTATCCGGCTTGGAACAGATATACAAGAACGGGCTGGAACGGGCCGTATGTGGATTCAACCGGAGGGCAATACCTCCTTGACGCATGGGGCACCGCTTTTGTCTACGCTCCGGCTGCGGTGCCGCCGACCATAACGAGTTACGGCAAGGACTTAGCCGCCGGCGGCGGCGATGATATCGTCGTGGAATTGAGATATTAATAAGGATTGACAGATGAACATCTGGAATGGACGTTCAAAAGGCTTCACCCTCATAGAGCTGTTGATGGTCATCGTTCTCCTTGGCATAGTGAGCGCCACGGCCGTGGTGGTAATAGGCAACATCCTAAGCCAGCAGAGCTTCGACGCGACGCTCAAGGAGATGAACGACCTGAAGGCGGCGACTATCGGCAATCCCGATCTTATTGAAAACGGGGCAAGGTCGTCCTTCGGCTATACTGGCGACATGGGGCCGCTGCCGCCGACTACAGGGGTATGCCCGGCATGCGGGTTGGTCGAGCTTGTGGCTCAGGGCGCCAGACCGGCATGGGTTGCGGATGCACAACTGCCCGGCACGGGTTATGGCTGGAGGGGGCCTTACATTGACGCGAAGCAGGATGACAGCGCCAGATACTTAGCCCTTTTGGACGGATGGGGGAACTACTATTCATACAACGCCGCAACCGGCGTGATAACGAGCAACGGGCCTGACGGCGCGGTTGGAGGAGGGGACGACATTACATGGCCCGGCGCGGCCATTACGACCACGGGGATCGTAACCGGCAGGGTAACCGACAGGAATGGAACCTCGGTCGTTGCCAACAACGTTACCATTACCTACCCCAACCCGGCCAGCCCCGGGAACTCGACGACCACGGTCAATGCCACGAACGCGGACGGCGTTTTCACCCTAAACGCCATCCCACTCGGGAAGCATAAGATACAGACAACCGTAAGCGGCACAACCTATACAAAGACGGCAGTGGTTCTTGCAAGCCAGACAATGATCGTGGACTTCAACGCCGCCGGGGATCCGACGACCCCGAATGCGCCGACTGCGGTCCTTGCAACCAGAGCCAGCCTTTCGGGCATAAACCTCACGTGGACCGCTCCTACGCTGAATACAGACGGGTCAACGCTGGTTGACTTGGGCAGCTACAATATATACAGAAGTATTGACGGAGGCGTCACCTATCCGCTCCTTCAGTCAATGGGATTGGGTACGAGTTTTTCAAATACGTCTCTTACGGCGGGACAGCGATATATCTACAGGATGACGGCGGTGGACAAGAGCGGAAATCCAAGCGCAAACTCCGCGACATCATCAACAACGGTGAGTCCTATAAGGCAGAGCGGGGCTGCTACCGCATGGTCGTCGCCAGCCAATGGCGGAGCAACATGCGCTACAACAAGTGATGTCGAACAATGCGCAACGGCCGCTAATAGGCGAAAGGCGCTTTTTACAATCAATAATGCAGGCAATGCCGCTGATAATGGCGCAAACATCACCGTCAACAGCATGGTGATAACATGGGGGACAACCGGTGGAGTCGTCAGGAAGATTCTGGCCGCAGATACCACTACTATCCGGTATTGCGATGCTGCCGCCGCCGGCGGCACGGCATCAGGAACAACCACAACACTCTCAGCCCCCCTTGTAATTAATGCGGGGGCTTCTTCTACGATGGGTATATACTTTTGTACCACCGGCGCACAACCGACTTTCGTATCGGTTCAGTTCAATACGAGCGACGGCTATTTTACACTCTATTAACGTGTTATTCCAGACGCATGGCCGAGTTGAAATAAAAACCCCGCCATAGATGAAAATAGCGGGGTTTGTTGCGAAAGAGCGAGAAGCCCTCATAAAGCCATTTAACTATAATGCTGTTTCTTGTCCCACAGGCGCTGCATCCCGGCCTTGATTATCTCTTTTCTGACGACCTTCCTGAATTCGGCCTCGTCCACCTTGAACTTGAAGGCCTTTCTGCCGTTTATGTAAACGGTTGGGATGTCTTCCTTGAATCTTCTGAAGAGGTCCTCACTGCCGTTTATGTCAACCTCCTTGAAGTGGAACGGTATGTCCGAATTGACCTTGTTGATGGTTGATGCAACGTCTTTGCACAGGGCGCATCCCGCGTGTTTCTTATAGTAACCGCACAGCTTGCAATCCTTCCTTGCGTAGACCTCAACAATGAGCCTCGTCATAGAACGTCTCCTGTTTGTGTCATACGAGCCGAAAAAGGCCGTGAACCGTGACCGTGACCGTGAAAGATGATTATCTTTTCACATTTCACGAACACGGCCTTTCAAGAATAAACAACCTTACCTTACGGCGGGCTTCCTGTTGCTCTATCGTTTCACACCCCCGGGATGAATCTGCTGAGATACCCGGTGATAACAGCAAATGAATTAAAAAATATGAGAAGCCCGCTTACGATCAGGAACATGCCGGTAACGATTGATACATACCTCATGTGCCTTTTAAGCCTGTTGAAGTAGGAAAGGAACGAATTTATCGCAATCGCGGTAAGGAAGAACGGTATGGCAAGCCCGGCCGAGTATGCTATGAAAAGCGTAATGCCCGACCACTGGCTCTCGGAGGTTGCCGCAGACATGAATATGAGGGAGAGTATCGGGCCTATGCAAGGGGTCCAGCCCGCGGCAAAGCCGACGCCGACAAGGAATGACCCTGCAAGCCCGGCGGGTTTTTCACGAAAAAGATGCACACGCTTTTCGCGCTGAAGGATATTGAAATTGATGAGGCCGGTTATGTGCACGCCGAGGAGCACTATGATTACGCCGCCTATGCGGCGCACCGCGTCCTGATACTCCATGAACACCGAGCCGAAAAGCTGGGCCGACGAGCCGAGGATAAGCACGAACACGGACGAAAAACCCAGTATGAACATCAACGAATTGACGAGTATCGTCCTTTTCAATTCACCGCTGTTCTCGCTGGTAAGGTCCTCGTAGGATATGCCGGTTACATAAGAGACGTAAGAAGGGACAAGCGGAAGCACGCACGGCGATACGAATGAAAGTATGCCGCCGAAAAACGCAATGGGTATGGAAATGTCGCCAGTCATATCATAGCCCTCTCAGATGAGCGCTGAACCGGAAAAGCCGCGCAACCGTTTAATTGGGACTATACGCGCATCACATACAAACATTTTATAACTTCAGCGCCGTAATGTCAACATACCTTTTTTGGAATAAAGGTATGCCAAAGAACTTTAATTGAGAATGGGCGCCAAGGCTGACGAATAAGAATCTTACCCCAAGCCCTACCGACGATAGAACATACTCTCGAGTGGAATAAGCAGGCAAGGCAGGAGCGCACAGTTGCCGCGACAAACGTCATGCGGTTTATCAGCTAAACATGACAACTGTTTGATTTACAACGAAATATTAGCCTACTACAGCCTCGCTGGCGGGAGACCTTTGCATAAGTCAAAAAACAAAGAGCACAAGCCGTCATTGCGCCGCGCCTTTGCGGAGAAGCAATCTCGTCTCTTGGTAAATCAGCGAGTTACGAGATTGCCGCGTCGCAAGAAACCGCTCCTCGCAATGACAAGCACGTTCTTTATGCGGTTATGCGAAGGTCTCTATTTAGTAGCCCATCTTTTTTACAGCCTTTGCGCCCTTGTACTCCTCGCTCGTCCTTGGTCCGTACTTCAGGAGTTCAACCACGGAAGTGATTGACGACGCGAGCGCCCAGTTTCTCGGGCCCATGATCTTCTCGGCAACTACCCCGTTCTGATCGATGATAAAGGTCTCAGGCACGCCGGTCGTCTTGTACCGATCCTTCATCTTGCCATTGCGGTCATGGAGCACGGTAAACGTCAGGCCGTAAGCTGAGATAAACTTTTTTACAGGCTCAGTGTCCGAATCGATGCTCACCGCCAGCATCTCAAAGGGTTGTCCATTGAGCGTCTGATGCAACTGCTGCATGGACGGCAACTCCTCCTCACATGGCTTACACCACGTTGCCCAGAAGTTCAGGAACACGACCTTGCCCCTGTAATCCTTGAGATTGACCTGTCCGCCGTTCATGTCTGGAAGGGTAAAGTCAATGACCGTTGAACCGGCCACAATAGGCTCATAGCTCTTTTTACCATAGATGAGCATAACGGCCGCCACGACGACAACGGCTATGACTATTGCGGCAACGACGGCCTTCGGCGTTCCCTTGTCTTTGTCGGCTGTATTGTTATTCATGGTTTACCTGCGTCTTTCACGGTCACGGTCACGGTCTTTTACGCATAGGCATGAAGCCCAGGTAGTATGAAGCTCACGCCCCAGTAAAGGAATACGACGGCAAGAAAACCAAGGAGCGACAGATAGGCGCATCTCTTGCCTCTCCAGCCCCTTGTTACCCTTGCGTGGAGATATGCGGCATAGACGAACCATGTTATAAGCGACCACGTCTCTTTTGGATCCCAGCTCCAGTACGTGCCCCATGCGTAGTTTGCCCACACCGCGCCTGAAACTATGCCGACCGCAAGAAACGGAAACCCCCATGCAATGGCGCGATACCCAAGCTCGTCGAGCATAGTTGAATCAGGAAGAGAGGCGATGGCCTGATTCGTGCCGCCCTTCTCTTCAGCGCGGCTCTTTATGAGGTACATGATGCTCAGGCCAAAGGATATGGCGAAGGCTGCATAACCGATAAAGGTGGTGAACACATGAAAGTCCAGCCAGCCTATGGCATACTTTTCAAGCCCTACCTTGGCAAGGAGATCAACCAGCCAGTGCCACTTGTTCTGCAGGGCCGGATTGAGCGGCTCGATGCTTTTGAACCTGTACGGCAAGAGCGCCGCCGATAGCATGGCCAACGACTCTATGACCATTACGAACGCGCCTATTATCTTTACCCCGTGTTTGTACTCAAGCGCAAGATACCCGACGTTTACACCCCACACGAAAAGCACCATTGACTCATACAGGTTTGAAAAAGGCGCGTGCCCTGACTCGGCCGCGCGCATGATGAGTATCAGCGAGGTTGAAAAAAGCGCTATATACGACAGGGCCGTGGCGGTCTGCCCAAGCCACCTCTTCTTGAACACCCAGTTCCCGATATACAGGAGCGCCGCTATCACGTAGAATATGAATGAAAATGTAAAAAACAACAGGGACAGTATCATCTGAACCTCCGTTTTGAATCCTTAGCCGTTTGACGAACTACTCTCATTATACATAACAGGCTACTCAGAAACGCCCAGATGCAAGGCCCCTATGCAATAGGGGAGCGACGAATGCGGCGCACGGAGCCTGCCCAAGCCTGCCCTCGAATGTCTCTATCGAGGGAATGTTTCTATCGGGGGTTGTGCGCCGCAGTGAGGAACGACGCGGACAACGCCGCAGATGGGCGTTTCTGAGCGGCCTGTTACCCCTTCTCGATTACGTCTCTTATGTGCTGAAACTCCTTTTCAAACAGGAGCTGGTTTTTGTTGATCGTGCCGCCGAGCTTTACCCTTGTCCCCTCGTTCGTGCTCCTGACGTGCACCCATACCCTTCTATGATACACGAAAAAGGCGAGTATGAAGCCGAAGCCCATCACTATGGCGCCGACCCATACTATGTTGGTGCCCGGGTCTTTGTTTATCGATATGCCGGAGTAGAGCAATGGCCGATAGCCTGAAAAGACAAGGTCGTCCTTCACCCCGGGTATGGAAGGGAAGACCCCCGGGTACTTCAGAAAAAGCCACGGGGTAGAGACGAGCTTGTCTCCCTTATAGACCTCAAGCCTGATTGCCGGGTTATTCGGCTCTGGAGATAGACTCGTTACGCTGTTCGTCCTCTCGTCATAAGCAAAGTCCGAAAGATACGAAACCACCCTGACCGAATACGCGCTACCCGGCAGTTTGGCAAGCTCCTCCCACTTTACCGGAACCGGGTCGTCGGCCTCGGTCTTACCGCCTTTTTTAAGGGCGACGTATGCGGTATCCACCCTGTCCCATGCGGTGCCGTAACTGCTCTGATAGAATCGTATACCCTTGTAGTAGAGAGGTTCGTTGACCCATATCTGCTTGGTCATTATCTCCTTGTTGCCCTCCTCCACCACAGTCAGGAGGCTGTTGTACTGTCTTATCTGCCCTGTCTCGTAATATTCTATCCAGAACTTATCGAGCCTCAGCGCGAAGTCGGCCTGCGGCACCTTTATCATGCCGTCAACGTATATCTGTTTGAAGTCCTTGTAGCCGATCGCGCTCCCTACGATGGAGCCGAGAAGTATCAACAAGAGGCTTATGTGAATAAAGTCCGAACCGAAGCGGCCTGAAACGCCCTTCCATGCGTAGAAGTAATGCTCCCCGTTGGATTCCGACGACATGAACTTGAATTTTTTCGACCTGAGCGCCTTTTCAATCCTTCCACCTACGTCCTTGACGCCGACGTTGACGGAAAACTCCGCGTTGTTTGAAAGCCTTGCGATAAGGCCGGGATCGAACCTGTCGGTTTTATGCCTGAGTATGGCCTTCCATTTCGGAGGGAATCTCTCGAACGTGCAGACGATTATATTGAAGACAAGCAAGATGAGAAGCGCGGTAAACCACGAGGCGTGGTACATGTCATGCAGACGAAGGTAGACTATCACCTTTGTCCACGTCATACCATAAGAGCGGACATAGGCCTCTATCTGTTGATTCTGCTCGATGACCGTACCGATGATGGATACGATTGCAAGCGTGATGAGAAGGAATAAGGTCAGCTTTAGGGAGTTGAAGAAATACCAGATGTTGGAACCTGCGCGTCTATACCATGCGTCCGTATCGGTTGTCATTATATCCTCTTGATAAATACCGGAAAACCACGGGCGTAAAACGACGCCGGTGCAATATTCGTTTTAGTCAGCCTTGATGTTTATTCCCGATGTAACCACCGTGTCAGTGAAAGAACTTTTCTTTTGCACGGTCACGGACACGGTTCACGGCAGTTAACCCTTGCCGTTGAACTTATCGAGAAATTCCGCGGCGGCGCGGCCTATCTGGCTGTCGGGGTTTATGGCCTTGGCCTTTTTCCATGCGTCCTGCGCGCCGGTTCTGTCGCCAAGGCCGTAGAACAGGATAAATCCCTTTGTGAGCAATATCCTCTGATGATACGGATTTTTCTTTATGCCGTCGTTTACGTAACCTATGGCCTCGGCGCTCCTGCCCATGTAATGAAGCGTAAGGCCGATCTCATTATACAGGTCCGGGTTGTCCGGCCTCATCGGAAGCGCCTTTTTGTAATAGTCGAAGGCCTCGGGAAAATGCCTTGCCTCGAAGTACTCGTCCCCTATCCGTATTATAAGGTCCGCGTCAGTCGGCTTTGCGTCAAGCGCGGCCTTCATCTCGGCTATGGCCGCTGTATTGAGCGTAGGGCCGGACGATTGAGACGCGGGCGCGGCCTTCTCGTCCTGAGACTTCGAACATGACGAGAGAACGCCGAGCATAATTGCCATCAAAAAAACCGTTGCCGACCTTATATGCGCTCCTGACAATGTAGCCCTCCAGTATGAAACGGATATGGATTGAAAACGCAACATCTTACCATGCCGTTGATTCCTTGCAACTGAAATCATGGTAACAAGAAAAGATTAAAGGATTATTAAGTCAGGATTAGATGTTGCGGCGGGGGTTGATTCCTTTCCGTCATAGCGCAAAAAAAACCGCGAACCGTGTCCGTGAACCGTGCAAAAGAGGACATCCTTTTACGGTCACGGACAACGGTCACGGCCCACGGTATTATTGACCCTTACTGAATCTTGCGGATCGCGTTATTACTGGAATCGGCCACGTACAGATTTGTCCCGTCCGCGATTATGCCGCGAGGGTTATAAAACCGCGCGGCAGAGCCTACCCCGTCCGTTGAGCCGGGATTCCCGGCCGAGCCCACAGGGGTCGTTACAACGCCAGTTGCTATTACAATCTTCCGGATTGTGTGATTACCGGTATCGGACACGTAAAGGTTTGTCCCTGCAATGGTTATGCCTGCGGGGCTATTAAAGGTCGCGGCTGTGCCTGTCCCGTCCGCTGAACCGTTACCTGCGCCCGCAAGGGTCGTTACAACGGCGGACGATATTACTATCTTACGGATCCTGTGATTACCGGTATCAGCCACATAAAGGTTTGTCCCGTCCGTGGTTATGTTGTCAGGATAACTAAACTGCGCGGCTGTGCCTGTCCCGTCCGTTGAGCCGGAAGTCCCGACCGTGCCGGCAAAGGTCGTTACAACGCCCGTGGCTATGACTATCTTGCGGATCGTGGAATTACTGGTATCGGCCACGTAGAGGTTTGCCCCGTCCCTGATTACGCCACGAGGAAGAGTAAACGATGCGGCTGTGCCTGTCCCGTCCGTTGAGCCGGAAACCCCGACCGTGCCCGCAAGGGTCGTTACAACGCCCGTGGATATTACTATCTGGCGGATCGTCCGATTAAGGAAATCAGCCACGTAAAGGTTTGTCCCGTCCGTGGTTATGCCCATTGGGGCATAAAACAATGCGGCAGCGCCTGTCCCGTCCGCTGAGCCGGAAGTCCCGACCGTGCCCGCAAGGGTCGTTACAACGCCCGTAGATATTACAATCTTCTTGATTGCGTGATTACTGGTATCAGCCACGTAAAGGTTTATCCCGTCCGTGGTTACACCGTAAGGACCATAAAAACCTGTTGCAACGGTCGTTACTGTGGTTGTAACGGCGGCTGGAGCCGCCGCTGGAGTGGATGAAGGACTATCCCCTCCGCCTCCGCATGCCGTAAGCGCGAACAATGCGATAAACAACAGGCTTGCAAAACCCTTCATCATATTCATCGGTGTGCCTCCTCTTTGGTGGTTTTTACAGCGGTTCGAAAACTCCTCCCCTTCTTTCAAGGGGAGGCTTAAGATGAGTCGTCGTACCTTTTTTCAAACTCCCCCTGCCCTTCCTTTGTATCTGCGTTACCGGACGCTGGAGCGTCCATGACTACGTTCACACGCTGAAGCGTGGAAAAAAAAAGAGGACAGACCATGAAATGGTCTGTCCTCTTTTTGATTAAAAAAACAGTTGTCGTTAAAGTTATACTGCCTGCCTGCCTGCCTGCCTGCCTGCCTGCCTGCCTGCCTGCCTTAGCAAGCTATGTGCCAATGTGTTTGTCATTGTGAACATACTCATGATGATGGAGGATATTTTTACTTTACTTGCCAACTATATACCACATTCAACGTCGAGGCGCAAGCTGTTAATCAGAGGGCTTTGTAGTGTGCAATGCCCACCTTGCGACTACCCTGCCTTCTTTGGAATGGATGCAAGGTAGTTCTGTTTCGTCATGGCAGGCTCTATGCCGGAGAGTATGCACTTTGTTGGACAGCGTTTGGTTGATTCGTCGTTTTGCGGCGCAAGATTATAGTCAACGACAGCAAGGTTATTCTTGAGGGTTATGCCGCCCGTTACGCTGCAATCCTTTACACACAGACCGCACGCGATACATGAAACCGAGCAGACCTTCTTTGCCCAAGCGCCCTTGTCCTTGCTTCTGCAGTAGACAAAGAGAGCATGGTCTTCGGGGTGCATCTCGATGATATTGCGCGGACATGCCTTGGCGCACGCCCCGCAACCTACGCACTTGTCGTAGAACACCACGGGCAGGCCGTTGTCGTTCATGGCCATTGCGCCGAACTTGCACGCCTCAACGCACTCGCCGTAACCGAGACAGCCGTAGGCGCAACTCTTGTCTCCGGCGGTCAGGTCCGAGGCTGTGCATGTGAGGTCTCCCGCGTAAGAGGCCCTTCTTTCTGCCTCAACGTTGCCTCCCCTGCACAACACGACCGCAAGCGTCCTCTTATGCTCCTTTGCCTCCAGCCCGAGGAGCGCGGCAAGTTTAATGGCCGTTTCATTGCCGCCCGCCACGCAAACGTTCGGAGGCGCTTCGCCGGACAGCAATTTTTCCGCAAGCGGCCTGCACCCCGGATAGCCGCATCCCCCGCAGTTGGATCCCGGAAGCGCCCCTACAAGCGCCTCTATCCTCGGGTCCTCTTCAACCTTGAACTTCTTGTCCGCAAAGGCAAGGAAACCGGCAAGGGCCGCCCCGATGCCGCCCATGCTGACGGCTGATATGATGATTAAAGTTGACAGCATATCGTTACCTACCCTCTAATAAGTCCCGCAAAACCCATGAACGCAAGCGCCATCATCCCGGCGATGATAAGGGTGATGGATATGCCCTGAAAGTGCCTTGGTATGTCCGCGAACTCAAGCTCCTCCCTTATGCCGCTCATCATGAATATGGCAAAGGTAAAGCCGACGCCGGTCGCAAAACCGAATATTATGGACTCGATATAGTTATAGTCCCTGAGCACCATGAACAGCGCAAGTCCCAATACCGCGCAGTTGGTCGTGATGAGCGGCAGGTATATGCCGAGCGCCCTGTACAGGGCCGGGCTTGATTTTCTTATATACATCTCCACGAACTGCACCAGAGCCGCGATAAGTATGATGAAGGCCACGTACTGCAAAAAAGGCACGTTGTACCGGACGAGTATGTAGTGGTACACCGGCCACGTAACGGCCGCCGTGAGCGTCATGACGAACGTGGTGGCAAGCCCCATGTTCAAGGCGTTTTCGCTCTTGTTGGACACGCCGAGGAACGGGCAGATGCCGAGAAAGTACGTGAGCACGAAGTTGTTTATAAGCGCGGCCGATATGAAGATGAGTATAAGTTTCAAGAGATTATTCCTGAACTGCGTCTGTGAGATATGAAGTTTACAAGTGCAACCAGCCCGCCGAACACCATGAAGGCCCCGGCCGGAAGTATCATTACAATCCAAGGCTCGAATATCGCCTCGCTCAGTATCTTGAAGTTAAATATGCTTCCAAAACCGAGCAGTTCACGTATGACCCCCATCGTCGCAAGACTCATGACAAAACCTATGCCTATGCCGAGGGCGTCGAACACGGACGGCAACACCGGGTTCTTCTGCGCGAACGCCTCAGCCCTGCCGAGTATTATGCAGTTGACGACTATGAGCGGCACGTAAGGGCCGAGCGCCTTTGATATGGGCGGGAACATCGCCGCAAGGAACATATCGGCAACCGTAACCACGAGCGCGATTATCACGACGTAGGCCGCGATCCTCACCTGTCCCGCGATCTGCTTCCTGACCGCCGAGATTATGACGTTCGAGCAGAGCAGGACGAAGAGCGTGGCAAGCCCCATCGCAATGCCGTTCTCTACGGAATTCGTTACCGCAAGCGTGGGGCATGTGCCGAGCACGAGCCGGAATGGCGGTATATCCTGCCACAGACCCTTTTTGAACTCATGCCACAATGATATCGGCGCGTCTGCCATAGATACTCTCCGTCTCTAACAGTTTACTGAAAAACCCAATACTGACGAAGGCCGCTCAAAAAGGTGCAGATGCGAGGCGGCGAGGAAGCGACGAATGAGCCCAGCACCACTTTGCGTACGATGAAATTTGTCAAGCAACTTGCTTTCGTAATCCAAAGTGGTGCTGGGCGCAGTTCCAAGCGACGAGACAACAAAGCAGATGCGCGGCTTGAGGCGGCCTGCTAATGCGTTGCCTTGGGCTTGTCAGTCTGGCCGGGCGCGACAACCAGAAGCTCTTCCTTCGGGAACGCCTTTATGACCTTGCCTATCGCGTTGTTGATGTTCTTTACGACCGCGTCCGAT
Organism: Deltaproteobacteria bacterium; assembly: GCA_016213015.1. Lineage (GTDB taxonomy): Bacteria > Desulfobacterota > GWC2-55-46 > GWC2-55-46 > GWC2-55-46 > JACRCE01. Next base: position 18,638 of record JACRCE010000082.1, read on the forward strand.
GAGATGGTCGCGCCGGTTATCGACTGAATCTGGTTGGGCTTTTCCGGCTTCCTGTTCTTGATATACTCGATCCGAGGCGCTATCTCGACGCCCTTGAACTGTTCCTCGAACTTGGGTTCGGCTATCCTATTTCCCAGCCCCGGGGTCTCGACCTGATCAAGTATCTTTATGCCCCTTAGCTTCAAGTAATCCAGCTCAAGCCCCACCATCACGCCGATGTTGCCCTGAAAACCGCCGCCGTCGGCCTTGAACGCCACGCCGACCGGCGCGTTGTTCGCGCCGACGCCCTGATACACGACGATCTTGTCTGAGCCCACGGTCTTTTCAAGCGCCCTGTACTCCTTTGCATCGGGCAGTACCACGAATATGGCCTCTTTCAACTCTTTTTCCTTGTTGGCCTGTATCATGGGATCCGCGTAATGAAAGGCCACGGCAAGCACAACGCCCGACACCGAGCCGATGATAACAAGGTTTAGAAACATCTTCAAGACGGTGTTCACCTATGCGCCTCCCTGATTACGACCGGCGCCGAATACCGTGGGCCTCGTATACTTGTTGATGAGAGGCACCAATGCGTTCATAAGCAGGATGGAGTACATGACCCCTTCGGGCAGTCCTCCCCAGAGCCTGATGACTACCGCGATGATGCCGGCCGATATCACGAATATCCATTGTCCGAGCGCGGTTACCGGGGAGGTTACCATGTCCGTTACCATGAACCATGCGGCAAGCATGGCCCCGCCCGCCAATATATGAAATAAAGGGCTTGGATATTTCACCGGGTCAATGAGCCAGAATATCCCTGAAAACACTGCCATGCTCCCAAGGTATCCGAGCGGCAGTTTCCAGTTTACATAACCTTTATACCTGAGATACAAGCCGCCGATGATTATCGCTATGGCCGAGGTCTCGCCAAGCGAACCGGAGACGTTGCCGACGAACAGATCCATTGCCGGAGCGAACTTATGCTCGAACTTCATCAGGGCAAGAGGGGTCGCCGCGGATACCGCGTCAACGGCCTTTGTAAAGGTGCGCGGGGTCTCCCACGTGGTCATCATAACCGGATATGTGGCCATTAAAAACGCCCTGCCGAGAAGCGCGGGGTTGAAGATGTTGAAACCAAGGCCGCCGAACAGTTGCTTGCCTATGCCCACGGCGAATACCGAGCCGAGGATGGCGCCGAATATGGAAAAACCCGGCGGCAGGGTAAGTCCCAAAAGGATGCCGGTTATGGCGGCGCTCCCGTCGTATACGGTTATCGGCTTGGAACGTATCCTCTGAAAACCCCACTCCGTAAGCAGGGACGCTCCAAGGCACACGACAAGCAAAAGCAATGCCCTTAACCCGAAGAAGTACACGCTCACAGCCATCGCCGGGATAAGCGCCGTTATGACCGAGTGCATTATCCTCGGAATATTGTCGGTCGTAAGAAGGTGCGGGGATGAGGCCACTATGAGCCTGTCCGTCCCAAGTCCCTGTGCTGAGTCCGTTTGCATTTATTTATATCCCTTACTTGCTTGCAGCCGCGGCCTTTGCCGCCTGTTGACGTCCCTTGAGCTTTGCTATCCTTATCCACTGAACGAGCGGTCTCTTTGCCGGACACACGTATGAACAACACCCGCACTCTATGCAACTCATACCTGCCCATGAGTTGAAGTCGTCCACCCTCATGGCCCTTCCATATTCGCCGAGCCTGTACGGCATCAGCGACATGGGGCACCCCTCGACGCATGCGGCGCACTTTATGCACGGAGAATATTTCAACGGCCTCGCGTCCTTGACCGGCAAGGCGGTTATGCCGGAGGTTCCCTTTATGACCGGCACGGTCAGCGTGGACTGGGCTATGCCCATCATGGGGCCGCCGTTCAACACGCGAACATCCCCGTTGCCCTTTATCGAGCCGCACTGGGCAAGCACGTCCTCAAAGGTAGCGCCTACGCGCACCATCAGATTCTTGGGCTCGCGAACAGCCTCGCCGCTTATCGTAACGACCCTCTCTATCAAGGGCTTGCCGAGGTTTACGGCTTCAAACACGGCAACGGCGGTGCCCACGTTGTTGACCACGACCCCGACGTCCAACGGAAGTTTGCCGACCGGCACCTTCCGGTTCAGCGCGGCCTTTATGAGCATCTTTTCCGCGCCCTGCGGATACTTGGCCTCAAGTATCACGGTCTTTATGTTCATGGCGGAGCCGACAGCCTTTTTGATCGCCTCTATGGCGTCAGGCTTGTTCTCCTCTATACCTATAAGCCCGGCTCCGGCGCCGACGGCCTTCATTATGCACCTTAACCCCCAGACGACCTTTTCGGCCTGCTCGACCATTATCCTATGATCCGCCGTCAGGTACGGCTCGCACTCGCAACCGTTCAAAAGCACGGTGTCTATGGCCCTGCCCTTGGGAGGGGCAAGCTTTACCGAGGTCGGGAACCCGGCCCCGCCCATGCCGACTATGCCCGCCTCTCGTATGACCTCGCGTATGGCCTCAGGGGCAAGCGTGGACGGATCAACCGGCGCGCCCTTTGCAGTCCAGTCCTTGACAACGCCGTCTCCCTCTATGATGATTGCCATGCCCCTTACGCCGGCCGGATGCTCGGCAAGCTCTATGTCCTTGACCTTGCCGCTGATGCTCGCGTGAACCGGAGATGAGACAAAGGCGCTCGCGTCGCCGATCTTTTGACCCTCGACGACGACGTCGCCCTTTTTAACGAGCGGGGCGCACGGCGCGCCCGCGTGTTGCGAAAGCGGAATGATCACGGTCTTGGGAAGAGCCGCCTTTTCAATCCTGCTTGAGGCGGCATCCTTATGATATTCAGGATGTATGCCCTTGGCGAATGTCTTGTGTCCCATTGAGATGCCTTTTTTGTGATTACCGATGCCGCCTACAAACAAAAACCGCCAAGGCATAATACCGCGCCGCTTTCACGGTTCGATATGTTCGCCCAGACGGTCGGCGGAGGTCTTTACCATTTTTGCTGATAAGCCTCGTAACGTTCCCGCTCCCCGGTGGTTTGCCACCTTGATTCCGTCAGTCGCGGCGTTTTGATGATAACTCTATGCTCAGGTATACGTTTGGAGTTTTCAAAGACTACCGCATTCAAAAATCGTTGTCAATCTTTTTCTACGCCGTTACAGGACTGTTCCATGTTTACGGTTATCGGCAAAGGCAAGATAATTATCATTCAAACCGACGGCGGATAACGGATAACCGGCGCCCTTAAATTGACGGCGCTTCAAATATGCTATACATTTAATGCAACGGCCGGACAGGGAAAATTACATGTCAAAGAACAATATCTGCCTCGTCATCGTGGACTTTCAGAACGACTTTTGCCCGGGCGGCGCGCTTGCCGTTAAAGACGGGGACGGCATCGCCCATGCCCTGAACGGATATATCGCCATGTTCCAAGCCAAGGGGCATTTGATTGTGGCAACACAAGACTCTCATCCGCCTGCAACCGTTCACTTCAAACAATACGGCGGGACATGGCCGCCTCACTGCGTTCAAGGGACCCATGGCGCGGCCTTTCATCCGGCGTTGAAATTGCCGGACAACGCCGTGACAATAACAAAGGGCGAGCGGCCTGATGAGGATTCATACTCCGGTTTCGACGGAAGGGACGAGAGCGGCCTCAGCCTCGAGACGGTCTTGAAAAACGCCGGGGTAGAACATCTCTTCATATGCGGCCTTGCAACCGACTACTGCGTAAAGGCAACCGCGCTCGACGCCTTACGACGCGGCTTCAGTATTACCGTGCTTGTAGACGCGATAAAGGGCGTTGACCTGCATGAAGGGGATTCAACCGCCGCGCTTGAAGAGATGGCCGGACATGGGGCGATACTGTCCACGTTCGCCGAGGTCAAGGCGACGTCGGCATGAAGACTGCGAATGGCGGCGGCATTAACCGAAAGGAGACGATTTCCATGCTGAGGACGAATATCGAACTTGACGAAAGACTCGTTAACGACGCCATGAAACTTGCGAACATGGACACCAAAAAGAATCTGGTCAACTATGCGCTCAAGGAACTCGTAGGCAAACTCAAGAGGAGAAAGCTCCTTGAGCTTGAGGGCAAGGTGAGTTGGACCGGCAGCCTTGCAAGGATGCGGAAGGGCCGGGTTTGATCCTCGTGGACACCAGCGTCTGGATTGATTTTTTCAGGGGGACGGGTTCGCCTCAGGCAAAGCGCTTTCATGCGCTCCTTGAAGATGACGCGGATATATTTCTCACCGGAATAGTCATCACCGAGATACTTCAGGGCATCAAGCGGGACGAGGATTATATGACGGTAAAGGATTACCTGTATGAATTTCCGATTCAAATGCCGAAAGGCGTCGAGACTTATGTCAACGCGGCGGCTGTCTACGGGGATTGTAGAAGACGCGGCAGGGCTATCAGAAAGACCGTTGACTGCATCATAGCGGCGATATGCATCGAAAACAGCTTATCCCTCCTTCACAAGGACAAGGACTTCGACGAAATAGCCTCATGCACAAGACTCAAGGTCTTGAAGACATAGCTCACCCGGAACAGGCCGTCGCCAATTTTTTCCAGTCAACCTCCGGCAAAAACGGAACGGTCTCTATGCCCTTATCCTTTACTCCGGCCTCAAGGTAGTTCAATCGCTCGTTTGTAAGCGGATGAGACGCGACGTATCGCAGTATATCCGGCGCGGCATGGCCTTCCTTGTCCAGTTTTTTCAGAAAGTCGGTCAGGCCGGAGGGGTCTATGAGCGCCTTTATCATGAGCGCCTGTCCCGCCTCGTCCGCCTCCCGTTCGCTTGCCCTCGAATATGTCGCCTGTATGACGGAGTCCGCCATTTGCGCCGCGCCCGATGCGTTGCCGCCCGTTAGTACCGTGAGGAGCATATACGCGGAGAGTTGCTGGAAGAGCGCCTTTGTCGCGTGCCTTTTCAACACGTGTTGCATCTCGTGCGCCAGCACCCCGGCAAGCTCCTCGGTTCGATCGGTTTTCTCAAGCAGGCCGGTGAAGACGATGATATGCCCGCCCGGAGCGGCAAAGGCGTTGACCATTTTATTGTTTACGATATGTATCTTGAAGGTATACTGGCGCTCTCCTGCGGCGCGGTCAAGGCTTTCAAGAACGACGTCCATCTGTTTTTTCAACTCCGCGTCTTCGCAGTTGCCGCCCGCAAAAGACCGCGCCATCTGCTCAGCCACGGCGTTGCCCAGCGAATCCTCAACCGAAGCCGGAATCCGAGCCGCCGCATATCCGGCGACGGTTGGCAAAAAGACGTAAAATCCCGCCAACAGAGCGACAATGCAGACAAAAGCTATAACGGCTATAATGGCTGATTTGCGGCGATTTTTGACGTTCTTGAATCTTGCCGGAGACGACGGGGAGGCGCGCCTCATCTCCTCGATAAACCCATGAGCGGTCATGACGAGGGACGCGCCGCCTCTCTCAAGCCTTACCGGCTCGGCTGAATAGGAACCCTGCGAAAGGTTTATCTCATTGAACGGCCATTCGACGTGAGCCGCGCCCGGCGGCAACCCGTGTCCGGTTATCCTGAGGCCGATACCGGTTATGGAGACCTTTACGTCGTATCTGACCGCGGTTTTGCCGTTATAGTAGTAGGCGTCATAAGTCCGGTTCATCTCAGAACCCGAAGTCAACGTCCATCGCATCGGCCAGTCCGTCTCCGGCGGCGGAGGCCGTGGTTATCCTCTGGCGGATGCCCTCGAAGTCAACGGTTCCTTTGACCATCAAAAATCTGCAATTGAACTCTGCCATGCGTTTTATCACCCACGGAAAACCTATGCCAAGGGTGAATATAACGATGAGCACGTTGACGAGATAATAGGTGAATAGTTGTCCTCCGGTGATGTCAAAGGAAAAACTCAGGCCCTCCACGCTCGTATGCTCCCAGTCGTAGCGCATCAGTTTAGCCCTGTACCAGAACCAGTACATGCCGAATGTGATAATGATAAGCGGGTGCCCGAGGATAAGATGCCAACGCAGGTCTTCCATCTTGCCGTTATACTTGAACTGGCTTGTGCCGTAGAACGAATTCGTCCGCCAGAACTCCTGTTTGTCCATGTAAAAACGCGGGTAATAAAACCCAAACGTTACGACGGACAGAAACGTCCCGATCAGGTAGATCTTCATGGCCTCCTTTGCCGTGCCGCGGAAGCTGAACCGCACTCCGTGCCACTGTGTGCGGTTGTAACGGTATCGTCTTGCGCTCGCTAAGACGTAAGGTTTTATCACGAATACGCCTATTGCGATGAGGACGCCAAAGGCGGGATGGACAAATTCGGCAAGCAGGTTCGGGACTATGAATATAAGAAGGAACAGCCCTGATGCCCTGAACGCCCCCTTGAAAAGCTCCTTGCCGGTTCCGAGGTACTCAAACCTGTCGCCCATGAACTGCGTATGACTCCACAGGTAGCGTCTGAGTTTTGTCTTGCCCCAGAAGTAATAGATGTTGAGCGTAACCATCGACAGCAGGGCGTTCACGAGATATATGCCGAACAACTCGCCTCCCTTGCCGTGAAAGGACAAAGAGTGCGTTGGGGCGGTCGCGTCAACGACACCAGTTGCCGCCTTCCCGTGGGGCACGGCAGGGGGCTTTGGCTGGGCCGATTGCGGCGCGGTCGCCGCTTGTGATGGGACATCCGGCATTGACGACATCCCGGCAAGCGAGCGCGCCTTTTCAGCGCGGTTGAATTTAAATATCGCGCCGCACCTCGGACAGGCAGCCTGAAGAAGGCCGAATGGAATCTTTGAGCCGTCTACCGTGCCTGAATGGCTGCATGACGGACATTGTACCCGCATGATTCCTTATCGGCGGAACGCCGGTATTTCTTTAGGCTTAAACATTGCGCCTCCCTTGACAAGCCTTTCCCACTGCTTCTCGCTCAATATGCCTTTTTCGATTACAACGTCCTTTACCGGTCTGCCTGCGCTTGCGGCCTCCTTTGCGATAAGAGCCGCGGCCGTATATCCGATGAACGTATTAAGGCAGGTGGCAAGGCCGATGGAGCCTTCAAAGTATCTCCTGCAACGAGCCTTGTCCGCCTTTATGCCATTGACGCATCGTTCGTTGAATACATTGACGCCATTGGCAAGTATGCGCGTTGATTCAAGGATATTATGGTTTATCACCGGCAACATGACGTTAAGCTCCAGTTGCCCGGCCTGAGCCGCGCATGTTACGGCAAGGTCTAAGCCTATCACCTGAAAGCAGACCATATTCAGCATCTCGGCCATGACCGGATTTACCTTGTCCGGCATGATGGATGAGCCTGCCTGCACCGGCGGCAACGTTATCTCGGCAAGGCCGGTAGTCGGGCCGGAGCTTAAAAGCCTCAGATCGTTTGCAATCCTTATAAGCTCTATGGCGCATGTCTTGAGCGAACCCGAATAGACGACAAAGTCGGCCATACTGTTCAAGGCTGAAAAGGCGTCGGGTGACTTTATCAGCCCCTTGACGTTACTTGTTCTTTTCAACTCGGCAAGCACAACGGAGCGATACCTTGGATGCGTGTTTATGCCTGTGCCCACGGCCGTGCCCCCAAGGCCGATGTGCTTCAAGCCCTTCCTTGCCGCCTCTATTGTAATACCCACGCTCCGTATCGCCGCGGCATAGGAGCCGAACTCCTGCCCCAGCGTTATCGGGGAGGCGTCCTGAAGATGCGTCCTGCCGGATTTGACGACCCTTGAAAACTCCATTGCCTTCAAGAAAAACGCGTGTTCAAGCGCCTTGAGCGCATTGATAAGCCGCTCCGACGCATCGAGGCAGGCAAGCCTCAATGCCGTGGGCATGGCGTCGTTGGTGGACTGGCTCATGTTGACGTGGTCGTTGGGATGTATGAAGCCGTAAGCGCCGCGCCTTTTACCGAGAAGCTCAAGCGCCCTGTTGGCGATGACCTCATTGGCGTTCATGTTGTGGGAGGTGCCGGCCCCGGCCTGATAGACGTCAACCACGAACTGATCGTGGAGCTTGCCGGTTATGACCTCGTCGGACGCCTTGATTATCGCCTTTGCGATGCGCCTGTCAATGAGTCCGATGGAAAGATTGGCAAGGCAGGCCGCCTTTTTAACGACAGCCGTCGCAACGATAAACTCAGGATGGGGACGGATGCCGCTGATTGGAAAATTCTCGATGGCGCGCGCCGTGTGGATGCCCCAGTATGCGTCCACGGGGATTGATTTAGAGCCGAGCGAGTCGGACTCAAGCCTTGTCTTTTTATTCGGCATGGGGCGCCTCTAAAGACCGTGCGCCGCGACCGTGAATCGTGACCGTAAAGGGTTCTTCTTTTACACGGTCACGGTGCACGGTCACGGCCTTATCATCTTCCTGTCAGGCACGAACGGCTCGCTTATGTCGATGTGCCCTGCAAGCGTGGACGCCTTCCTGCCCTGAATGAGCAGTTCCACCAGCTTCACCTGTTGGAAGTTCAATGCAACGGTATTTACTATGGAGTAGATGGTCATCAGTTCGCCCGACGAGCCGCCCGTGTGCTTGAAGGCAATCTCCTCGCTAAGGTCGATTGTCGCAAGGCCGTCTTTTATCTTTACGGAACGAATCCTCGCGCCGCGCGGGATAGCGCTCGCTAGTCTCGAATCGTTCGGGTCTGCAAGGAGTATCTCCAGAGCCTCTCTTATCTCGGCCTCAAGCACGCCTGTCTTCACTATGCGTCTTTCCGGCACAAGGCGCGTCCCATCCTCATCGCTGAAGTATATCTTGATTTCCTTAAGAGCCTTGTCGGTTTTAAACGCGCGTTCGATCAGGGGCTTGAACACGACCTCTCCGTACCTGTCTATTATTATTATGCCGATGATGATGGTAAACAACGCAACGAGAAGGACAAAGAGATACCCTTTGCCGGATTTGCCCCTGCGCCTCGATGCGTTACCATGCCCTCTGTGTCCTTTTACTTTACGCGCCATGTCAGATCAACTCGATAAGTTCCGCATAGTCAAGGGTCTCTCCGAAAAACCTCCTGCCGACGGCAATAAACCTCTCAGGAGAGTCCGTCACAAAGAACCTATGCTCTCCCTCCTCGCCCGATGCGTTCAACAGCTTGGCCTGCGCGAGCGTCCTCTTGACCTCCTCGGCGGTAGCTGAGGCCGAATCGATGAGCACGACGCCCGTGCCCAGCGCTTTGGCTATGGTCTCCTTGAGAAGCGGATAATGAGTGCACCCCAATACAAGGGTGTCTATTTCGAGTTTTTTGAAGCCCTCAAGGTAGCGGGACGCTATCTCCCTTGTAACGTCGTCCCTGAGCCAGCCCTCCTCCACAAGAGGCACGAACAAAGGACATGCCTTGGCGAACGCGGCTATCTCCGGGTTTATGGCCTTTATCGCGGACGAGTAGGCGTTGCTTTTTATCGTTCCTTCCGTGCCTATGACGCCCACTTTCTTCGAGCGGGTGATCCGCGCCGCGGCCCTTGCGCCCGGCTCTATGACGCCTATGACCGGCACCTTCAATTCAAGCCTCAGTTTCTCCAGCGCAAAGGCGGAGGCCGTGTTGCAAGCGACAACCACCATCTTTACCCCGCGCCTTATGAGAAAACGCGCATCCTCAAGGGCGTACCTTTCCACCGTCTCCTTTGATTTGGAGCCGTAAGGCACACGCGCCGTATCTCCGAGATATATGGTATCCTCGGACGGCATAGCCCTCGTTATCTCTCTTAGCACGGTGAGTCCCCCGATGCCCGAATCAAAAACCCCGATCGGCCTTGCCCCGTCCATGTCCCTTGTTGAAAAGTTCATTTTTCAAGTCTATTGAATGGTCTGACTCTTGTCAACCGAAATTTCGATTTTTACTATAGGAAACTCTGATTAATTCTTATTTGTCATTGCGAGCCGCGCTTTTGCGGCGCGGCAATCTCTAAGACGAGATTGCTTCGGCTTTGCCTCGCAATGACAACTTAAGGAAGCTCTGATTTATTCCTACTCCGCCTCATGATATACTTATCGCATCACGCGGCACGGAGGTTGACAGAATGCGCCAGAAGAGTTTCGCAGAAAACGGCTTTGAGCGTTATCATAAGCAGACCCGTCGTGAGATCTTTCTCGCCGAGATGAACGAGATCATCCCGTGGAGGGAGCTTAGCGAAGTCATAGAGCCGTTTTATCCAAAGTCCGAAGGCGCCGGACGACCGCCGATCGGCATCGAGCGCATGCTTCGCATACATTTTCTCCAGCACTGGTTCAACCTCTCGGACCCGGCCGTTGAAGAGACGCTTTATGAATCGCGCTCCATGCGTAATTTTGTCGGC
>JACRCE010000083.1 GCA_016213015.1 Deltaproteobacteria bacterium
AGGTCTGATTAATTCCCTTTTCTGTCATTGCGAGCCGCGCTTTTGCGGCGAAGCAATCTCTAAGTTGTTGATTTCCTTGAAGACGAGATTGCTTCGCGTTGCTCGCAATGACGTGTTAGTGAATTAATCAGAGCTTCCCTAGGAAATTAGGGACACTTCCCTATTTATCTCATGAATTAATATATGATTGGGGATAAATAGGGAAGTGTCCCTAATTTCCAAGAGGAGCGGCTCACGACGCGGCGGAGCCGCTATCGTTCATTATCCTTTCAACCTCTTCCCTGTCGAGCGACTCCTCCTTTATCAACTCCTCGGCAAGGCGTATGAGCGCGGCCTTGTTTATCTTCAATAGTTCGTCGGCCTTTGCCTCGGCCTCGAGCATGAGTTTTCGTATCTCCTTGTCCATTATCCACGCCATGTCCTCGCTGTACCGGCGCGGCATGGAGAGTTCCCTGCCGAGGAACGGGTGCTCCTCTCCTCTGCCGAGGTTTATGGGTCCGACCGCCTCGCTCATGCCCCACTGGGCCACCATCTTTTCGGCAAGGCCCGTCGCGCCCTTCAAGTCCTCCTGCGCCCCGCTGCTCACGTCGTTGAATATGAGTTTTTCGGCGGCCCTTCCCGCAAGCGCCACGCACAGGCGGTTGAACAGGTAGCTTTTGGGGTAGTAGTGTCTGTCCTCTTTGGGCATGAACAAGGTCGCGCCCATCGCCATGCCGCGCGGTATGATGCTTACCTTGTGAACCGGGTCCGTGTGCGGCAGATTGAGGGAAACGAGCGCGTGCCCGGATTCGTGATACGCGGTGATGCGCCTCTCCTCCTCGCTTATCGTCTCCTCACGCTTCGCGCCCATAAGTATCTTGTCAACCGACTCCTCGAAGTCGGACATCTCGACCTGCTCCTTGCCCTTTTTCGAGGCGCTTATGGCGGCCTCGTTGGCGAGGTTTTCAAGGTCGGCCCCGGTCATGCCGGGAGAACCCTTGGCGAGCCTTTCGAGGTCTATCGGCGAGGCGAGCCGCTTATTCCTGACGTGTACTTCGAGGATGGCAAGCCTGTCCTTCCAACCCGGCCTGTCTATGAGGATGTGCCTGTCGAACCTGCCGGGACGCAGCAGCGCCGCGTCGAGCACGTCCGGCCTGTTCGTGGCGGCCATTATGATCAATTTTTCGTGCGGCTCAAAGCCGTCCATCTCGCTCAACAGTTGATTGAGCGTCTGTTCCCGTTCGTCGTGTCCGCCTCCGAGTCCGGCCCCCCGCGTCCTGCCGACCGAGTCTATCTCGTCGATGAATATGATGCTCGGAGCGGTCTCTCTCGCGGTCTTGAACATGTCTCTGACGCGGGATGCCCCGACGCCTACGAACATCTCTATGAACTCGGACGCGCTTATCGAGTAAAACGGCACGCCCGCCTCTCCGGCGGTGGCGCGTGCAAGGAGCGTCTTGCCGGTGCCGGGCGGCCCCACGAGCAGGATGCCCTTTGGAACCTTGGCCCCGAGCCGCGTGAACTTTTCGGGATTTTTCAGAAACTCAACCGTTTCCTCAAGCTCTTTTTTCGCGTTGGCAAGCCCGGCCACGTCGGCAAAGGTTACGCTCGGTTTCTTTACGTCGAAGAGTTTGGCCTTGCTTGCGCCGAAGTTGAAGAGAGAACCCTGTCCGCCTTGCATCTGTCCCGATCTCCTCATTATCAGCGCCCACACCCCGATGATAAGCGCCCACGGCAGGAGCATCATTAATATCTGCCATACGAGGGAGGAGGCTTCGGCCTGTTCGACGTTTATCGCTACGCCGCGTTTTTCAAGCTCCGCGATGATCGAGGCGTCCTGAAACTGCGGTAGAGCGGTTTTGAAGTTGATGATGTTTTTCGGGGGCCCGGGTTCGAGCGTCGGTAAGGGCGCACTTTTTTTCAACTGTCCGGCAAGCTCAGTGCCGCGAAGGACGACCGAGGCCACGTTGTTGTCCTTGAGCTGAGCGCTGAATTGACTGTAGGTGATCTTGATGTTTCTGGCGGGGTCGTCCGCTTTTTGCGATTGGCTGTAAAGGTATACTATGAACCCGAATATGATGAACGCGAGAGCGAACTTGAGCGCCGGGTGCTTGAGCGGTTCGATGGGTAGTTTTGAGGTCTGTTTCGGTTCTTTTGGCATATTGCGCTCGTTGAGATTTTGCGCGACGTAAACATTATATCATATAATTAGTCGGCAACGGGACAGCGGTATTCGGGGGGGGGTAGGCGCACAGGCAATCTCATTGTTACCGTAGTGCCTGCTCCCTCTTTCGAGTCGAACTCGATTGTGCCGCCGTGTTCCTTTATTATGGAGTAGGATATGGACAGTCCGAGGCCGGTGCCGCCAGCGCCGGACTTTGTGGTGAAAAACGGTTCGGTTATGCGCGGCAGGAGATCGGCTGGAATGCCTTGTCCTTCATCCGTTACGCGAACGAGTATCTGCGCCCCGCCTTCGCCTTCATATAGGCTTGTCCGCACCGTTACGCCCTTGTCCCGCCCCTGAAGGGCGTCAAGCGCGTTCATGATGAGGTTTATGAGCACCTGCTCGATCCTCTGGCCGCTGCCGCGGCCGGATGGCAGACCCTCGCCGAGAGCAACGTGAAAATTATCGGTATGTTGCTCTATCTCGCGTTTGAGTATGGCCACGGAAGACAGGACGGCCTTATTGACGTCAAGCGGATCGTCCAGATCGCTCCTGTCGTCTCTTGCGAAGTCTTTCAACTCGTCCACGATGCGTTTTACCCTGTGCGCGCCTTGACCTATGCCTTCCAGCAGACTGGGCACGGATATGCGCGCCTCGGAAAAGGCAAGCCCGCCGAGTTGAAATTCTCCGTTTGCCTGTTGATACTGGTTAAGGATGCCTTCGGCGCCCTTCCAGATTCTGACAAGAAGTTCGGAGTTGAAGAGGATGAAGTTATTCGGGTTGTTTATCTCATGGGCTATGCCCGAGGCCAGAGTTCCGAGAGCCGTCATCTTGTTGGCGTGGATGAGCTTCGCCTGCATGACGGCGGCTTCCTCCTCAAGCCTTATCTTTTCCGAGATGTCGCGCACCGTGCAGTAGATTACGCCCTGCCTCTTGAGTTGTATGCGCTGGCCCGCGATGGAGATTACTATTTTCGCCCCGTCTTTTTTAGAGCTGTCCACGCGCTCCATGTTGAAGGTCTTGCCGATCTCAAGAGTGCGGATGCGTATCCTGAACTCGGCGCATTCGTCGCCGGGTATAAGAAGCGCCGCGCCGGAGGCCATGATCTCCCGCCTCGAATATCCGTAGAGGGTCGTGGTGGAATGGTTTACGTCCACCACGCCGCCATTAGGCTCCAGTAATATCTGCGCGTCCGCGTTCTGCTCGAATATCTGCCTGAAACGCTCCTCGCTTTCGAGGAGCGCGGCCTCGGCGTTCTTTCTTGCCGTGATGTCTTGAATTATGGCGATTATATACGCGTCGGTATCGTGAACGGCTGTCGTTATATGCGCCCAGAATACGGCCTTGTCCCTGCTTTTAAGCCGGGTCTCGAAGCCGAGAACGGAAAGTCGCGTCATGGCTGCCTTGAACCTCTCCCTGTCGTCATCGCTTAAGTAATGGGCAAGGAGCGAGGAGTTCATCAACTCAGGCTTCGAGCCGCAGCCAAGCATCGCAATGAGAGAGGCGTTCGCGTCGAGCACGATATGATTCTTGTCGAGGACCGCGATGCCGATGGGCACGCTCTCCATGAGGTTCCTGAATCTTTCCTCGGAGACATGCAGAGCGTCTTCCGCCGCCATGCGCGCAAGGCGCATCTCGTGCTCTTTCAACTCGCGCTCGACGGTCGGCACGAGCCTTTTGAGGTTGTCCTTGAGGATATAATCGTTGGCGCCCGACTTGATGGCCTGTACCGCGCGGTCTTCGCCTAAGACGCCGGACACGATGATAACGGGCGTTTCGATATGCGATCCGCGTATGAGTTTGATGGCCTCTATGCCGTTGAGGCGCGGCATGGCGTAGTCCGTTATGATAATGTCCCACGCGTCGGAAAGGGCGGCCGAGAGGCCGGCCTCGGTGTCCACCCGCGTATGCGTTGCGTCGAATGCGCGCGCCATCTCGCGCATGATGAGGGCGGCGTCGTCTTCGGAATCGTCGGCGATCAATACCTTTATGCGCGGTTTCATTATGGCTCAGGGGGTGGTCTCAGTTGTCGGTCATGTTCAACCAAAGGTATCAGTTGTAATACCGTGAACCATGTAAAAGAGAAATCTTTTACGGTTCACGGTCACGGTCTTATATTCGATTACCGTTTGCTACAGCGTGAAGTAAAACGTCGCGCCGTTGTCCACGGCGGCCTCGGCCCATACCCGCCCGTTGTGGCGTCTGATAATCCTCTCGACCGTGGCAAGCCCGACGCCCGTGCCGGCGAACTCCGCGTCGGCGTGCAGGCGCTGGAACGCGCCGAAGAGCCTGCCGGCGTAGCGCATGTCGAATCCGGCGCCGTTGTCCTTCACGAAGTAAACGCTCTTGCCGAGTTCTTCGCCCGACGAGCCTAATTGTATGACGGCCGTTTCCTTTGCTCCTGTGAACTTCCATGCGTTGCCGATGAGGTTGTCGAGCACGATCCTCAAAAGCCTCGCGTCCGCCCTTGCAAAGAGGTTGTCCTGTATGACGAAGGCGACGTTTCTCTCGGGTTGAGAATTCTTGAGTTCTTCTACTATACCGCGCGCGATCGCGCTCAGGTCAACATTCGTCATATCCATCCGCGCGCGCGTAACCTGCGCCAGACCCATGAGGTCGTCTATGAGCTGGGCCATGCGCGAGCTTGCCGCTCTCACGCGCCTCAGATGTTCAAGCGACGAGTTCTCAAGCGTTTTCTCCGACTCCTCGAGTATGGCGGCGCTGAATCCGTCTATTATCCTGAGCGGCGCTCTCAGGTCATGCGCGACCGAATAGCTGAACGCCTCAAGCTCCCTGTTGACCGCCTCAAGGGCGGCCGTTCGTTCGGCGACGCGGCCCTCAAGCTCGACGTTCAACTTCCTTACCGCCTCCTCGGCGCGTTTTCTCTCGCTGATGTCCCTTGCTATGGTGGAGTAGTAGACGACCTCCCCGGACGAGTCCTTGTGCGCGATTATTACCTGCGATGTCGGTGTCAATTCGCCGGAGCGCGCCATGATCGCGGTCTCTCCCTGCCAGATGCCGTATCCGGCGGCAATGGGAAGTCCCTTGTCAAGCACGATATTGGCGGCCCATCCGGGGTGGACGTCCCTGATGCGAAGGTTCGATATGTCGTCGGCGTCATCGAGGCCGACAAGCCTCTTTGCCGCCTTGTTCATATAGAGTATTCGTCCGTCCGGCGAGGCCGTTGCCACGAAGTCCGGCGTTGTGTCTATGATGGCCGTGAGCCTTTGCTGCGCCTCGTCCATGATGCGTTTTATACGGTTCCTTTCCGCGATGCCTTCAGCCATCGAGTTGAACGACTCCGATAGGCGGCCAAGCTCGTCATTATTTTTTACCGGTATCAGCACGGCGTAATTTCCGTCGGCCACGTCTTTTGCCGCCGTTGACAAGGCGTTGATCCTCTTTATCACGACGTTTGACGAAAAAAGGTACAAGAGCAAGAGCACGACAACGGTGAGTCCCATGGCGATAAACGCATAATTCCTTATCGCGAATACCGGGGCCAGGGCGTCGTTCTTATCCACTTCGGCCAGCAGGACCCAGTTCATCGCCTGAAGGCATATCGAGGCGCCGGCCACCTCGACCCCCCGGTAGTCGAGGTAGTATCCGGCCGTCGGCCGTTTTTCATCAAGACACAGTTTTACAGGCGCGGTGTCGACCTTTGTCTTGAGCACGGAATCGCTTATGAAGCGCGACTGGGTGAGCATGAGTCTATCACCGTTGACCAGATAGACCTCCATGCTCCTGGAGCCGTCGTAAGCGTGTTTCTTTACGGCGAGCGGCCTGTCCAGTCCCTCGGCCAGTATCCTGCCGAGTTCCCGCAGATTGAACGAGTTGGCGATTATCCCTATGGGGGCGCCGGTGTTCCTGCCGTAAACCGGGCTGGAGAAGACTATCTCCGGCGTTCCCCCTGTGCCGATGATTTGCTCGGCGACCGTTGCCACGCTTCCGGCGCCGGCGAACAACGGCGACGATGATACGTCAAGACCGTTCCTTGCCGGGTCCGTGGAGGCGACAACCCTGCCGTTGACGGAGATTATCATTATGCCGGATATGTTTTTATCCAGCGGGTGTTTGTTCTTTCTCAGATATTCGCCGAGGGTGTCGCCGTTCTTGGCGCCGGAATGTATCTTTTCCAGAGAATCCCTTATGAAGCCGTCGGTTGCGAAGTCCTGAACCCGTCTCTTGTTGGCCTCCATGAAAAGGCGTATCTCGCCTTCCCGTTCCATTGCGAGCATGCCGAGGTTTTCGAGAACCAGCCGCTCGATATGCGATTTGTTGGCGTTGTAGCTTATAAGGAAGATGACAAGTATCGGCAACAGCACCATGAGATGCGCGAGGAGCACCTTTTTGGATAGCGAAAAGGAGAACCATTTCATGGATGCCACGCTATCAGGTTTTTTCGCCCGCTGTCAAATTCAACTATAAACCGTTAAGGAATCTCTGATTAATTTCCTTTTTGTCATTGCGAGCCCAGCGCCACTTTGGATTATGAAAGCGTGTTCCTTGGCAAATTCCTTCGTGCAACAAAGTGGTGCTGGGCGCGGCAATCTCTATGGTTGTCTCGTTCCCAAGCTCCTGTTTGGGAACGCAAAGAAGACGAGCTTCTACGCTACGCGGAATGACGGATTAGACGAATTAATCAGAGGTTCCTTAGTTATCGTTTATCCGTTTAAGGAATTATTTTTTACCTTCACCGATAACCGATAACCGTCCACCGATAACCGCCTTATCCGTCATACCGCCCTGAGAGACGGCGTGTCCGCCTCGGTCATCTGTCTTCTGAGTTTGTCGAGCGCCCTTACCTCGATCTGCCTTACGCGCTCCCTAGTTACGCCGAAGGTCCGGCCTATGGCCTCCAGCGTCCTTGGCTCGTCGTCTTCAAGCCCGAACCGGAGCCTCAATATTTCACTCTCGTTTTTCTCCAACGTGCCAAGCAGCGTATGGAGAGCGCCGTGCTCCATTGCCGCGCCGACCGAGGCGGGAGGGGAAACAGCCTTTTCGTCCTCAAGGCGCTCAAGGAGCGGCAGTTCAAACTCGTCGGGCGCGTCAAGCGAGCAGTTCTTCCTGCTTATGGTCGAGAGCTTCTTGACGTATCTGCCGGAAAGGCCGGTTGACTCGGCAAGCTCCGCTACGTTGGGGTCTCTTTTGAGGTTAAGCGTCAGCGTCCTTGACGCCCTCGCAATCCTGCCCATGTCGGCCGTTACATGTATCGGCAGCCTTACGATGCCCGACTGGTTCACTATCGCCCGCTCGACCGACTGTTTTATCCAGTACGTAGCGTAAGTCGAGAACTTGCAGCCCTTGGAGACCTTGAAGCGTTCAACGGCCTTGATCAGGCCGATATTACCCTCTTCGATGAGGTCTTGAAGGGCAAGCCCTCTGTTGATGTATCGTTTGGCTATGCTTACCACAAGACGGAGGTTGGCCTCGATCATCCTTTGCCTTGCTTGAGGGTCGCCTTTGGCGATCCTTCCGGCGAGTTTTTTCTCTTCCGAGGCGTTAAGAAGCTCCAATCTTCTTATGGCGTTGAAGTAGACCCTTACGGAGTCCACGGATGACGCTTCGCGTTCAGGTTCGTCAGGTTCGAGTCCGCCAAGTCCTGCCCCGCCTTCTTTGAAATATGGCAGAGGCCACTTGCCTCTGATTTTGTCTGCGCCGCATATGGAGGTGAATCCATTGCGATGAAAATGGTCTCCCGCGCCGTACGGCGTCGTTGTCTGTTTTTTGTTGTCAAGCGTGCCCATGCGCACCTCCGTTCCGTTTATGTTCTTTCAATGCCCGCTGCTTGTCCATGCGCTCGCCCGGCGTGAAGCGGCCTTAAAGGCATGATACAGCGAACGTCCATCGCGCTCATCGGTTCTTGAAACTTAAGACCCATATTCCCGGTTTCCCGCGACCAGATTATTCGCGCCGGTTTGTTGAGTTTGCTTCCGTTTATCGCCACCTCTACGGCCGCAGGGCCATCCATGCTTGGTGAATCTCCGCGCACTCCGGCGTCCTCGCGCCGTACAAGCCTCAAGCCGCTCGAGGAGATGTCCTGAGCCATTGCGCTGAATTCGATTGCTTGCTCCGTGCCGGGCGCGCGAACCACGCATCTTTTCATAAGCGCGAACCGCATGGATTGTCTTTGTTCCGTCCCGCGTCCCTCCGCCGCCATCCGCGCCTTGGCGCTTGAGATTATTAAACCGGCGCAGTCTATGAATTCGCTTATCCTGAACGGTTTGCAAAGGCATTTAACGCCCCATTCATCCATGTATGACTTGAGCGTGTCGGGCAGATTTGCCGTCATGAAAAGGAACCTGTTCCTGAGGAGCGAATTATCCCATATCGCGGCATTATATAATTCGATCCCGTTGAGTCCGGGCATGTTGATGTCCGATATGACGAGATGAAAGAACGAGGAGCGCAATATGCCGACGGCCTGAGCGCCGTTTTGTGCGCCGACCACGCCATACCCCGCGTCCGAAAGTATCTCCATGCAGAATTTGAGCGTTATCGCGTCGTCGTCAACCACCAGTATGTGAGATTTGCCGTTGTTGTTCATGTTTTTATGTATTGCACAGAGTATGCCAAGATGAACTATCTGAAATTATTAACATTTTATTAGGCAAAAAAATGGAACAGATGCCACCTGATGAAGGACAAAGAACTTTAATCTTTGAAAAAACTCAGATAGATCAAGACGATTGGATGTATTGCAAATTTTATTTATAGCAAGGAAAGTTGCATGGGTCTGAGACAGTGGCGTGGTGGACAAACCGTGCCCCTGTCTCATGCACAAAAAAATGTGCTTAGATGGGTACGCTGGCACTCCATCAAGCGGCAACGTAATCGGACGAGTTGAATCTTATCTCCTCTATTTTGTCATTTTCCCGCTCAAGAGGCCGCGAGGCGATTGATGAGGCCGAGTTCAGGAGGTCGTTTATCCCGAACGGTTTCGAGAGGCAATGCAGGTCAAGGGACGTAAAGTATGAGGCCAGCGTCTCATCGAGATAGGCGGTCATAAAGAGAAAGCGCCTTCTCAGATACGCATGTTCCAACATTGCGGCGTTGTAAAGTTCCACTCCGGTGATGCCCGGCATCTTGATGTTGGTTAGGACGAGGTTATATCTTGTTGTCTTGAGTTTTTCGATAGCCTCCATGCCGTTTGATGCCGTGTGAACGGAATAGCCGTTCTCGGATAACAACATGCCGCAAAACTCCCTTGACATCGGATCGTCGTCAACTACGAGTATGTGGTTAATTCCGTTCATGTTCCACCTCCGTGATGCGCGGTATTTGACACAGACTATCATCGTCTTGACAATATGATTATGCACGATACGTGCCAAACCGGTTTTTATGGGATTTATATGGGAATTGAAGATTCGGTTATCCTGTTAAAGCGGAGACGGTGCGAGGGATTTTGACTGGCAACGTTGAATTATGAGGAAAATCGCGCATAATGCCATTGCGCGCCATGCAACCAAGATTGCAGGGTTAAAGGGGACGGTTCTCTTCATTTGCGCGGCGGTAGAGGTTTGCAGCCTGCTCCACGGATTCGTGCATGGGACAAAAATACCGTGAACCGTAAAAATATTTTTTACACGGTCACGGTTCTCGGTCGCGGCCTCTTGGCGCCTTGGACAGCCTTTTATTCAACGCCTGACGGGTTATGCCGAGCATGCCCGCGGCGATGCCTTGATTGCCGTTCGCCAGTTCCATTGCCCTTGCAACCAGCGCCTCTTGCGCTTTTTTCAACGTGGGGATGGGGTTTGCGTCAAGGCTCAGCGCATCAGAGGGTAAGGCATGGGTATCCGTTGCCGTGTCTTCGAATACGCCTCTCTCCATATTTATGACCTGCTTGAAGCTGTCCATGGACAGCACGCCCCCCTTGTGTCTCGCTACGGCGTCGAAGACCATTGATTCGAGTTCTCTTACGTTGCCCGGAAAATGGTAGGTTGACATGAGCGTGTCCAGTTCTTGCGGATATGAGGGCGGTTTCCTGCTCATCGCCGTCGAGGCCTTTGCGATGAAGTGTCTGAGGAGCGCGGGGAGGTCCTCTTTTCTCTCTCTAAGCGCCGGTATGTGTATCTGATGCGCCCGGAGCCGATAATACAGATCCATGCGAAAACGGCCTTCGCGGATAAGCCTCTGCAGGTCCCTGTTCGTGGCCACCACGATGCGCGCCTCGCTTCGTTTCGGCGCGTCGGACCCAAGGGGATAATACTGGTGTTCCTGCAGGAGTCTCAGGAGCTTGACCTGCGACGATTCGTTGGCGTCGCCTATTTCGTCGAGAAAGAGCGTCCCCTTGCCGGCCTTTGATATGAAGCCGTCTCTGGTCTCGTCCGCGCCCGTGTACGCGCCTTTCTTGTGGCCGAAGAGCGTGTCCGAGAACATCGTGTCGTCAAGACCGGCAAGGTTGACGGCGACGAACTCGCCGCCCCTGCCGCTCAACCGGTGTATCGCCCCGGCGATCAGTTCCTTGCCCGCGCCGGTCTCGCCGGTTATCAGGACGGGCTGGTCCGTGCCCGCTATGACCTCTATGTATTGGAATATGGCGCGCATCTTCTTGCTTGTGGTAACGCAGTCGGAAAACGCCTCCTCGTTTTCGATCCTGCCGTGGAGCAGGTGTTTCTTGAGCGCCGCCGCCTCGCTTTTGAGGGCGCGCATCTCGAGGGCGCGCTTTATGCTCGTCTCGAATCTGCTCAGCTCGACTGGTTTCACGAGATAGTCGAACGCGCCCATCCTCATGCACTCCACGGCAATGTCGAGATCGTTGAGCGCGGTCATCATTATTACCGGTATGTGAGGGTAGGCATGGTTTATTTCAGGCAGGAGCATGGTGCCTTTGACGTGCGGCATGGAGATGTCCATTACGATGACGCTGATCTCTCTCTCGGCCAGAAGAGGCATTACGAGGCGGGAGTCCGAGACTGCCAAGACCTCGCGGATGCCCGCGCCCTTGAGCATTATGCCGAAGGAGGCGAGTATCTGCGGCTCGTCGTCCACGAGCAGGACCGGCAGGTTTATGATGTTGAGATGTTCCATAGAGGCCGTGTAAATACCGTGACCGTGAAGGATTTTTATCTTTTCACGGTTCACGGTCACGGTTCACGGTATTTTTGGCTCCACCGGATAGCCGGCTTTGACCCATGCGTCAAAACCGCCCTGCAAATAGCTTACGCGCTGAAAGCCGTTGTTCATCAGGAAGAGCGCCGCACCGGCACTCGAGGCCGAGCTTGGTCACGTACAGTACGTTACAATCTCGCGCCCCATCGGGATCATTGCAAGAGAGTCGGCCAGCTCTTCAGGGGCGATGCGTATCGCGCCCTTTATCTTGACCTTGCTCCTGTTGTATGAGCCGCTTGCGCGGACGTCGAGGATTATTACCGCGCCCTTATCGGTCTTGGCCTTAAGCTCCTTTGCCGTAACGCTCGGCGCGTCCGCGGGCCCGGCGGCTTGGGATTGGGTGGTAAACAGAAAAAACAGCGCGGCCAGCACGGCGATTGCGGAATAAACGTACTTAGGGAAGCTCTGATGAATTCCAATTAAGCCGTCATTGCGAGCCGCCGAAGGCGGCACGGCAATCTCTAAGTTGTTGATTTGCCAACGAGCGCGAGATTGCTTCGCGAAGCGAGAATGACAGAAAATAGAATTAATCAGAATTTGCTTAGGCATCTTTGTCCCCCGTTTGTCCTGTTTGTTTGATGAGTTTGTCAACCGCTTCGCTCAGTTGGTCTATGGTAAACGGCTTTTTGAGAAAGACGTTTCGCGTGCCTTGCAGAAACTCCTGAGTGTTCTTGTTTATGCCGTCGCCGGTGATGAAGATGAAACGGTTGAGCAGTTCCGGCCTTATCCTTCCGGCCTCATGGTAGAACTGCTTGCCGTCCATGCCGGGCATCTTTATGTCGCTGATGATTATATCATAGTTGACCGCGGCAAGCCTTGTCAGCGCGTCATCGGCGTTGGAAAATCTGTCTACGACGAATCCCGCCCACTTGAGCGTGTCGTTCAGGAGATCGAGTATTATCGGCTCGTCGTCGAGGATGAGCGCCTTTAGCGCCCTGTCGCCGACCTCTGGGAGAAGGCCGGTTGCGGAGGGCATTGTCTTGTCGGCTTCGACGCCGCTCGCCGTGTTTTCGGTAATCGGCAGTTCGATGATGAACGTGGTCCCCGCTCCGATGGCCGAGGTTGCGCGGAGGCTCCCGTTGTGTTCGTTTATTATGCCGTAAGATATGGATAGCCCGAGCCCTGTGCCCCTGCCGACCGGTTTTGTGGTGAAGAACGGGTCGAATATCCTGGACGCCACCTCGCTGGTCATGCCTTTGCCGTTGTCCTCCACGGTGATGACGATGTTGTTGCCGGCGCCGTGCCTTGTGCGTATCTTTATGGCGCCCCCCTGCCGGCCGCAGTCCACGATGGCGTCACGTGAGTTGTTGATGAGATTTAAGACCACCTGATGAATCTGGTGTTCGTCAAGCATGGTGAACGGCAGACGCTCGTCTAAGTCGAGCGTCAGGTCTATGCCGTCCGCCTTGAGTTGATACGCCCTCAGGTCTACTATGCCCTTCAAGACCCTGTTGACGTCGTCGTATCTCCTCTCCGGCTTTTTCCATCTGGCGAAGGTCAGTAGGTTGTCTATTATCTTCTTGCACCTGTGGGAGGCGTCATAGACCTTGGAAAGCCTGTCGCGTATCTGGGTTCCTTCTCCGGCCTCCATCATCATCAACTCGGTGAAACACATGATGCCGGTAAGAGGGTTGTTGAGCTCGTGCGCCACGCCTGAGACGAGTTCGCCGAGGGACGATAGCTTGTCCGACTGCATCAGTTTTTGCGCCAGCAAGCGCTCGTTGGTAACGTCCTTTATGTATACGACGGCCATCTTTCGGGGGTTCTCGGCAACGATGAGCGGGAAGGAGTGCCACTTGAGCACCTTGCCGTTCGGCGCGGTAATCTCCGTTTCAAGCGGCTCCGCGGCGTCGATCGCCTTCCTTATGAGGCACCCGTCCCTCGGTTCGCCCATGCCGAAAAACCCGTATATGTCCTTGCCGAGGATCATCGTCTCGTCGGCGCCGAAGGCGTGAATGAAGTGAGAGTTAGCCTCCATGACGCGCCTGTCGTAGTCCACGAGCAGGACGTGATCCTGTATGCCGTCGAATATGAGCCGCAGTTTGTCCTTGGTCTTCTTGAGCTCCTCTTCCTCATGCCTGATGACGTTGTTGGCGGCCTTGAGCTCCGCGTTTCGCTTGTCGAGGTCCTCGTTTAATATCCTCAGTTCCTCGTTTATGGAGTGCAACTCCTCGGTCTGGCTCTGCGTCTCCTCGTAAGCCACCTCGAGTTCCTCGTTGGCCTTCTTGAGTTCGTCGTTTATCTGCGCGTACTCCCTGTTCTTCTGCTCGATTTCGTTTAAGTAGCTGGCCTTCTCCTCCTCGCGCTTCAGCACCTCGTCGAGCATGGAGTTGAACGTTGCGGAAAGCGACGTTATCTCGTCCTTCGTGTCCTTGCCGCCGCTTACCTCAAGCCGCGCCGCCGCGCTCCATTCCGTGTAGTTGCCGAGTTTTTCCCTGAGGGATTTAAGTGGCCGCGTAATCCTGTTGGTCAGGAACATGGCGGCGGAGATGGACATGACTATGCCGAGCAAGGTTATGCCCGCTATCATGGTCTGCGTCTGCCTCTGAATGGCCCAGAGTTTGTCCTTTGACATGCTCACGTCAATGGAGCCTACAATCGCGCCTTTTGCGTCCCGTATCGGCTCGAACATGGAGATGAAGGTCGTATCCGGCATGTCGAGTTCCATGAACGCGGATTTGCCGGACGAGATCATCTCAAGCGCCTCATGGGGCAGGGACGTGCCTGTAATCTGTCTGCCCGCGCCGTCGGTCAGGTTCGTCGCTATGCGTCTGCCGTTGTAGGTGATGGTGGTGAACATACCGGGCAGTTTGTAGGCCACCGTGTCCGGGACGTAGGCGTCGTTGTTTATGGCGTCGCCCGTGATTATCGCGCCTATGGTCCGGCGTCTCTCGTCGAGCACCGGCGTAACCACCATGAGCGCCATAGCGTCGGAGGGCTTTACCGCCTCCTCGGCGGCGCGCAGACGCAGTCTCTGCTGGAGTGGACTGCCTTCGAGTTTCAAAAGGTCATGCGGTACGGCCTCGGTCGCGGTCTGCGGCTCGCCAAGCGCGATCGCCTTGTCTACAAGCCCGTTCAACTCGACCTTGTCCCCTGATTGATCCGTGTTCAATCTGGCGATGACGCGGCCGTCCTTGTCAATGATCAACCAGATGTCCACGTAAGGGCGCGTCTCGCGCCAGTTGCGCATCATCTGTTTGAGGTACGCCTTGTCCCGTCTTGCCACGGCGGATATTATTTCCTTCATGGAGGCGGCCTGAAGCATGCCGTAGCGCATCTGGTCTCCGCGCACGTAATACTCGGTCTGCGCGGCCTTGAGTCCTATGGCGAGTTTTTCCTGTGATTCCTTCAGAAGGCGCGCATTGATTACCCCGTTCGAGATGTACGCCAGCAGGAGCATCGGGATGAGTATGACCGACAGGAAGGCAACGGTCAGCTTTACGCCCATCGGCCTGTCGGATATGAGGTGTGCGATTGATCGGTTCATTGGATTTATTATTCCTCCCCATTAACAAGGAGACCTTTGCATAAGTCAAAACGTAAAGGGCACAACTGTCATTGCGAGCAAGGCGAAGCAATCTCGTCTCTTGGTAGATCGGCGAGTTGCGAGATTGCCGCGCCGCTGAGGCTGCTTTATCTTACGCCGTTTTACGGTATATGCTGAGCCTCCCGTCAACGCGCTTATATCTGCCCGCAAAGGGCCCGGGGACTATCTCGGCCACGCCCATGACGAGGAGACCGCCTTTTTTAAGCGAGTAGTCCAGCTTGGCGAAGACAGACTCCTGCAGGGTCTTGTTGAAGTAGATGAACATGTTCCTGCAAAACAGGACGTGAACGTTCGGTATGGGGTGGTTGGTAACGATGTCGAGGACGCCGAACTTTATGTGGTTCCTCAGATCGTTATTGATTTTATTGAGTCCGCCATACGGCCTGAACTGCCTTTTCCATGTGTCGGTGTCTACATTATGGAGTTGTTCTATCCTGTAGACCCCGCGTCTGGCCTGTTCTATGGCCTCCTTGCAGATGTCCGTGGCGAATATCTCGGAGCGGCGCGCCGCCTTGGGTCCGAAGACCTCGGAGAGCATAATGGCGACGGAGTACGGCTCTTCGCCGTAAGCGCAGCCGCAACTCCAGATGCGCAGTTTATCGGTCCAGGGGGGAGGAGAGTCGAGCAACTGTTTTTTAAGCGCTTCAAAGACCTCCGGCTCGCGGAAGAACTCGCTCACCTTTATCGTTATCGTGGAGAGGAGCTTGTCATACTCGGAAGGGTCGCGCTCCAGCATACGGTAGTATTCGTCGAAGTCCGCGACATGATGGACGTTCAAGACCTTCTGAACCCTGCGCTTCAAGCTTTTGAGCTTGTAGCCGGAAAAGTCCCAACCGCGCTCGTTTTTCATCCTGTGGATGAGGCAAGCCATATCGGCCTCACTCAATGCGACGGCAAGAGCCTTTTTGTCCTCTGAGGCTGGTTGTCTCATGGTGCGCGTCCAGTCGGTCTATGCGTCGTGGAGAGATGGTTCGTGGTACGTCGTTAATCATTATACCATAATAAGTTCATAAAAGGCACAAATGTTCCTTTGTTCCTTTTCAAACGGCCCTTCTTTTATGCCTCAGGTACTCGATCATTCCCGGCAGGATTGAGATGACGATGATTGCCAATATGATAATGGTGAAGTTCTTCCTGATTACCGGGATGCTGCCGAATAAGTATCCGGCCAGCGTGAAAGTTGCAATCCATGCGACGGCGCCCGTGATATTGAATATGATGAACCTTGCGTAGGACATGCTCCCGACGCCCGCGATAAAAGGCGCAAACGTCCTGATTATAGGCACGAATCTGGCGAATATGATTGTTTTTCCGCCGTATTTCGCGTAGAAGCGCTCGGTCCTTTCAAGATACTCCTTTTTGAATATGCGGCTCCCGTTGCTGAACGCCTTGGCCCCTATGTGGTTTCCTATGCCGTAGTTGACGCTGTCACCGAGGATCGCGGCGACAATCAGGAGTATAAGAAGCGTTTGCAGGTCAAGGGCGCCGAGCGCCGCAAGATTGCCTATGGCAAAGAGGAGCGAATCACCGGGCAGAAAAGGGGTAACGACAAGCCCTGTTTCGCAGAAGATTATCAGAAAGAGTATGGCGTAGGTCCATATCCCGTATTGAGCCGTTATCGCGCTCAGGTGGACGTCAAGGTGCAGGAATATGTCTATGACGTGCTTTATCAGTTCCATTGCTGTGCCCTAGCGGTTTTTTATTTCGCTGAATCTGTTAATATAAGACATAAATTCGTGCATGTCCAGCCTTTCTTGGGTGAAATGGACATTCCTCTTCTCCTCTCCCCATTGGGGAGAGGACTAAGGTGAGGGGGAAGATGCCCGCGCCACGCCCCCACCCTGCCCTCCCCCACAAGTGGGGAGGAGATAAGGAATGTCCATTACCCGTGCGCCGTAAGCACACCGGCAACGGAGGCCGCAAGAGAAATGGCCACCATGAACCAATGCAGCCTGTTCATTCGTATGAATACGGCGTCTATGTCAACGTTCTTTCCGGGAGTCATCATCTTTGCAAGCATCTTTTTTATTACGAACGGCTCAAGCCCGAAGAGCATCACGAACCAGAAGACCCAGATGAGCGTCATGAAGGTAAGCGGTATGCCCTGCCGCGTAAACAGCAGGTTATGCCAGCCCATCTGAAACATCATCACGAATCCAGAGGCGCCTGTTATCAGGTTGTAGACGCGGGCCATGTTGGCAAACCTGTGCTCCACGCGCTGAAACAAAAGCGCCTTTTGGAGCGCGTCAGGCGTCTTTATCGCCATTGGCAGGACTATCATCGTAACAAAGGCAAGCCCGCCTATCCATAAGATAACCGTCAGTACGTGTATAACGTGCATCAGATAGAACATGTTTTGATCTCCTTATCAACAGTCGGTCTTTTAACATCATACACCGGTTGCCCGCCTTGTCGCGCCAAAGGCGCGATAAGGCGGGCTTCAAAACGGAAATTTCCTTACCGGGGATAACCGCGCTTTTGCGGTTATCCAATATTCTCACAGGAGCTCTAACCTTTAATATGACGAAAATCAACCTACCTTTTTTGAAAAAAAGGTAGGCCAAAAAACTTTAACAGGGAATAGGCAGACGGGCTATCCCAAACTAATGTTGCCCATTCAGAAAAAAACGCTTGACAAGCTAATTTTACATGATAAAATAGAATTATTCTAAGTTAATAATCATTCCAATTATGAACTATACGGAAAACATAATCAGTAAGTACAGAGCACACGGCTTCAAACTTACGCCGCAGAGGCTTGCGATACTCAAGTGTCTTGACGGCAATACTAGCCATCCGACCGCCGAGGATATCTATATCGAGCTGAAGAAGACCCATCCGACCGTTTCCTTTGCAACGGTATACAATACATTGACCTCGCTCAAGGACATGGGAGCGCTGCTTGAGGTTACGATAGACCCTGACAGAAAGCACTTTGACCCGAATACAACGCCCCATCACCATATAATATGTACGAAGTGCGGCAGTATAGGCGACATATTCGTGGACTATTCACAAGCTCTGACCCTGCCTGAAGACGTCGGCGCGGAGTTTTTCCTTACAGGCAATCACGTTGACTTCTACGGCCTTTGTAAGCGATGCAGGACAAAGGGACAGGTTTGATTAGGAATTCGTAAATTCGTACAGGTTGTCTAAGGAAGGTCTGATTAATTCTTATTTTGTCATTGCGAGCCCAGCACCACTTTGGATTACGAAAGCATGTTGTTTGACAAATCTCCTCGTGCAACAAAGTGGTGCTGGGCGCGGCAATCTCTAAGTTGTTGATTTCCTTGAAGACGAGAT
>JACRCE010000084.1 GCA_016213015.1 Deltaproteobacteria bacterium
CTATATTACCGTATATTAATATAATGCAATCAAAGTGCCAAAAGATAACTATCTGATTTTATTGAGTTATCGTAAGAAGCCGCGTCAAAAAAACCGCATTTTTTGCATAGTTACCAAATTTTGTCATGCAGTTTGTTTCAGCCTTTCGTATATACCGTCTTGGCTGTCAAGCCAAGATGGTATATACGGGACTAAGGTCAATAAAACCATACTCCTAAACAAAAACGCCCGCCTGAGCCTGCCCCCGCATAGCCTGCCCTCGAATAGCCTGCCCTCGAATGTTTCTATCGAGGGTTTCTATCGAGGGTTTCTATCGAGGGTTTCTATCGAGGGTCTAAAGCGGGGGTTAGCCGGCGGGCGTCAAATATTCCGGAAGTTTCTATCCTCTTATGCGCTCCTTCTGAACTTCCTGAGCCTTGTCATTGCAAACCCCGCCAGGCCGCTTCCGAGGAGGAGAAGGGTGGAGGGTTCGGGCACCGGGGTTCCGCCGGTAACGGCCATCAGCCTTCCGCCGTTCATAAGGTCGTAGTCAAGCCCGTTCAGGTATGAGTTCCCGGAAAGGGATGCGAGGTAATATATATTGTAACCGTCTCCCGTGATATTCGTTACCTGCCCGCCGGATATGGAGAGGCCGAGTATATTGCCCACGTAAAGCGCCGCGCCTGAAGCCGCGTTGCCGTCAAAGAGACTGAGGGTGTTGCCGCTTGCAAGCTCGAACGTGCCCCATGAAAAGTTATCGGCATAGCCGCCCGTTATTGCTCCGTTGTCCGACCCGGCAAGTGAGAAGTTATGGCCGCCCGCGCCGTTAAACTCCAAATAAGCGAGGGCCGTGTTCCAATCGGTATTCATCAAGCTGTTATTCGTGAAATTCCCGCTTACAAACCAATTGTCTCCGGCGCCGCCGGTAAGATAGCCGGTGGTCCCCACCGTGAGGTTTGTGAAGTAGTTGTTTGACGGGTCGCTTATGTAAGCCCCTAATTCCGTGTATATGCCCGCGAAGCTCACGGTCGTATTGGTTGTCTTTACAGTGCCGTAGTTGGTTACGTTGCCCGTAAAGATGGCGGGGTTGTACGCAACCGTTATCTTCCCGGAAGCGCTGTTAATGACATCTCCGTTTACGGTTGAGGTGCCTCCGGTAAGCAGCACGTTGCCTGAGTTCGTAAGCCCGCCCGTCCTCACTGTCCCGTACCCTGATATCTGCCCCGAGTTGGTTGCAACATGGCCGTTGTTGTCGAATGTGCCGCCCGTGAGGTTTATCGTGCCCGAATTCGAGGCAAGTCCGTTAGTGACGAGGATTTTATTGCCGGTTGAAGCGGCCATAAGGCCGGCTGAATTGTTATTTACGGAAACCCCGCTCAGGTTAAGCGTGCCTCCGAGGGCCTCGATAATGCCCGCGTTGTTTATGTTATTGCCGACCGTGCCCGCGCCCTGCACCGTGCCCGTGTTCGTTATCACGCCGCCCGAAAGGCTGGCCGTGGGGCCGGTGAGGTCTATAAGGCCGCTGTTGTTGAAGGCCTTTACTATGTTGGTCGTCCCTGGGCCGACTACGACTGTGCCGCCTGAGTTGGCGAAGTTGCTCGATATGGCGCCGCGCCCGGCGATCACGCCCCCGGCCGAGTTGTTGAGGGTGCCTGTGCCGCTTATTACCGCGTTGTTAAGGTTTATGGTGCCGCTGTTCGAAAGGGCCGCGCCCGCGCCGTTAAGGCGGAACTGATTGCCCGTCAGCAGGTCCATATTGCCGTAGTTGGCGTTTGCCCCGGTGTTCGATAGAGTTACCGCCCCGCCGGACTGGGAGAACAAGGCGTTGTTCACAAAACCGCCTGTCCCTGCTATCGTGCCAAAGCCGCTCATGGAGCCGTTGTTCGTGAGGACGCCGCTGCCTCCGAGCGTGCCGCCCGCGAGGTTGAGCGTGCCGCTGTTGTCCATGCCGCCGTTGACGTTGAGAGACCCGCCCGACAAGGCATAGGTCCCGTTGATGGTGAGCAGGTTCGCCACCGTGTTGGTGCCGCCGGTCTGGTTCACCGTGCCGTCCGCGGCGACGATCTCGTTGGGCGCCGAGAGA
>JACRCE010000085.1 GCA_016213015.1 Deltaproteobacteria bacterium
AACCCCTCCTTGGTAAGGAGGGGAGCTAAAGATTGCTTCGCCGCAAACTTGTCCTCGCGTTCTTCAAGCGGGGAAGCGCGGCTCTGTTAGACTTTATATGTCGCAATAACGGCTTAGACGAATTAATCAGGGCTTCCCTAACAAAAAAATCTTTAAGCGCGCATTTTTTATTGCCATCCTCCCTGATTAATGTTATAAAAGCTATAAATCCATATAAAGGATAATAGTCTCCTGTACTGAGAATCGCCGTCCGGCAACGTCATCTGCGCGAATGTGTCTTTGACAAGAAGCATCGGTTGAGATATTACTCAAGCCGGCCTGTTACGCAGGCGGCCATTCAGATGAATCAAGCCGAGGGGTGGGTTAATGTTAAAAAAGACTATTTTTGTCCTGTTTGTCATCTCGATATGCGTTGCAGGTGCGCTCTGGCCGACTAACCCGGCTTGGGCCATACACAAAGGCGCGGGCGGCCTCGTGTGCGGCAACTGCCACACCATGCATAACAGCCAAGGTTCAACGTCAACGGGCGACGGCAACGGCGGACTCGGCGGCAACACAGGCGGCTCGCTTATCATGCTTCGCGGACAGGTGAGCACGCGCGCCGAGATCCATAAGCTCTGCCTCCAGTGCCACGCGACGAACGGCGCTCAAGCTTCGGTTTCGCACACCCCGCAGAACGTGCAGGCGCCGAAGGTCTATTCAAGCGCGGCGTGGGACGACACCATGGCCTTCAACGCGATAGGCGCGGGCGGCAACTTCTCGACGGAACTCAGCGCGGCGTGGACCGCGACGACGACCCCTGCCTTGGGCTACGGCCATTCATTGGGCGCAACCAACGTGGTGCCTCCGGGAGGAGACCTCGCCATATCCGAGTTCTCCTGCACCAACTGCCATGATCCGCACGGGACAACGGCCACCACGACCAAGATAAACGTCTTCAGAAACCTTCGCGTCAACGCTACCGGCGCATCCGCCAGCAGCGGCGTGCAGTTCATTACCGACGCGGCAAATCCGCAACGCGAGCACAGAAGCTACGTCGGCGGGGTCAACGGCTCTTACTTCGGCGGGAGCGAGACGGACGGGGGAGGCAATGTCATCTGGCCGGTCTACAAGGGCGCGTTAGGCGGGACTCCGGCCTTGGACAACGGCAAGACAAACTCTTATGGAACAGGCGACGACAACAATAGCGGCAGGGCTACAATGGCCAAGTGGTGCGCCCAATGCCACGACCAATGGCATGAAGCCATACAGATTAACAACTGGGGTTATGGGGTATCTGGGCCTTTTGTAGCTGATCCAAACTATACGCAAGGGCTAGGGCCTGATTGGAAAAGGCACTCTGTAAATGGGATGATGCCGAGGAAGGCTAAACAGGGTTGCGCGCTTAATTGCCATATATCTTTGCTGGGGAGAGAAAACTACGACTCGGCGCTCATTACCGCGGGCAAAGGTCTGCCTGTAACGGCAAGCGATTATTATCCCGGGAACCTTGTATACTACCTGCCGTATGAGACGCCATGCGATGGCGGTATATGCATGGATGCCTCTGGCGGCGGTAGCGCCCGCGACAACCACAAGGTCTTCTGCCTCTCCTGCCACTTCGCGCACGGCGGGCCGTACAGGGACAACCTGAGATGGGACTACCTCTCATCGGTCGCCCAAGGCTCACAGAACGGCAACTCCATAGCCTCGACAAAGGGCTGTCAGCTTTGTCATAACAGGTAAGCTAAAGGCCATGATGCGTAAACGTGATGCGTGAGAAAGACTAAGCAAACAAAAAAGGGAGGGGCTGTTAAGCCCCTCCCTTTTTTGTTTGCTACTCCACTTTTTTCAAGCCCCGTTAGAGGACTTCTCTCTAACGGGGCTTATCCGCACCATTGAGAATTATCTCTTTGATGGGTGGTATATACATAATTCTCTAACGAGGCTGGGTGGGGCGGCTAAGCCAAAAAACACACCGCGCTTGCATATAAAATAGGCAACCGTATAAAAGTTGCCGCCCAAAACCCTTGCAATCGGAATCAACGAGGCTGGCATGACGTTTGCATTTATAAATCCGCATAGCATAAGGAACAAACGCCTGCGGCGTTTTTGCTTGACATACGGCTCTTAAATTGATACCTTGTCGCTCAACAATACAATCGAATAAAAGTTGTGATTTACGAACGCATCATGTCTAAAATACCAGCGCGCCTCCGGCAACTACGCAGAAAGAAGGTGGTTTAAGGGACTTGCTTGCATAGGCACATCCATTGACATCGGCTCTTCAGGGTAGGCTTAAGGAATACTATATCAGTCGCGCACAAAGGTATTTACTTACCTGAACTCCAACGGATGTCCA
Source organism: Deltaproteobacteria bacterium (assembly GCA_016213015.1). Lineage (GTDB taxonomy): Bacteria > Desulfobacterota > GWC2-55-46 > GWC2-55-46 > GWC2-55-46 > JACRCE01. The sequence goes on from JACRCE010000085.1 coordinate 2,342, forward strand.
TCATCTGCCAACGAGTCTCGCCAAGCGTCAAACAATCCATTTTTTCCATCTCGTACATATTCATCTTCACTGTACGCGCCAAAAGTCGTTAGAACGCCGCAGCGTACAGGAAAGACGCACCAAAAAGACATACTACTTAGAAAGGAGCTTAGTAAATATGGCCGGTTTCAGAACATTCTTAAAGGCAGGACATCCGCCGACGCTGTTCGCATCGTTTCTGTACTTCGACTTCTGCTTCGCCATCTGGGTCTTGAACGGCGCCATGGCCCCGTTCATAAGCGAGACGTTTCACCTCAGCCCGGCGCAGAAGGGTTTCATGATCTCAGTGCCGATCATGAGCGGCGCGCTGATACGTTTTCCTCTCGGAGTCTTATCGCAATACATAGGCAGAAAGAACGCGGCGCTCGTTGAGATGGGTTCCATACTGATCGCCATGATATGGGGCTACTACGTGGTAACGTCCTACAACGACGTGCTCGTGATGGGCGTGCTTCTCGGACTCGCCGGCGCGTCCTTCGGCGTGGCGCTCTCGCTCGGCTCAGGCTGGTTTCCCCCTCAGTACAAGGGTCTTGCAATGGGCATAGCCGGCGCGGGCAACAGCGGCACGGTGCTTGCCGTGCTCTTTGCCCCGCCGCTTGCTCAGGCTTACGGCTGGCAAGCGGTCTACGGCTTCGGCGCGCTGACCATGCTCCTGCCGTTCCTCGTTATGCTCATATTCGCGAAGGAGCCGCCTGACAGGGAACACCATACCTTCAAGGAGCAGATACAGTGCCTGTGGGAAAAGGACGGGTGGGTCTTCAACGCCGTTTATATCATCACCTTCGGCGGGTTCATCGGCCTTTCAAACTTCCTGCCGACCTTCTTCTACGACCAGTTCGGCGTAACCAAGATACAGGCCGGACAGCTCACCATGCTTGCCGCCGTCATGGGCAGCGGCATAAGGATCCTCGGCGGATACATCTCCGACAGGTGGGGCGGGCTGAACATGCTCTCCACCGTGTTCATCGGTATAATCGTCCTCATGTTCATCATCAGCACCGCGCCGGGCATAGCCGTAACCACCGGCCTGTTCATGCTGTGCTTCGCGTGCCTCGGCGCCGGGAACGGGTCTCTATTCCAGCTTGTGCCGCTTCGCTGGCCCACTACGACGGCCGTCGCGGGCAGCATGATCGGCGAGATAGGCGCGCTCGGCGGCGGCTTCATACCCAACGCCATGGGCATTTCAAAGCAGTACACCGGCACGTTCGCATGGGGCTTCGTCGCATTCGCCGTGTTCGCGATAATCGTAATCCTCATACTGCGCGTGGCGCAACACAAGTGGACGAAGTCATGGGTCGGCGCGGGCGGAAGGGCGCTTCCGAAGAGGGAAACGGCTGAATACACGCACCACTGACGGACGCAGGCGAAAACAGTTTGAGACCCCTGAAAAAGGAATATTTTCCGTCATTCTCGCTCCGCGAAGCAATCTCGTCTTCAAGGAAATCAACAAGTTAGAGATTGCCACGCCCAGCACCACTTTCGATTACGAAAGCATGTTGCTTAACAAATTTCCTCCTGCAATAAAGTGGTGCTGGGCTCGCA
>JACRCE010000013.1 GCA_016213015.1 Deltaproteobacteria bacterium
ACAATCGGCGTTGGCGAGCCAGTGCCGCTCGTGGCGTCGTCCCACCTGCCAGAGGCGAGGTGCGGGTTATGACAGGTGGTGCACTCGACGGCGTAATGAACGTTTATAGGCGTAGCCGCGTCTGCATGGTAGTATGATGTCTTGCCGGTCTGTTCAGAGTCTTTTACCGGATGATGGCAGGTCTGTTCGAAGGCGGCCTTTATACTGGTCTGGCCCGCATATCCATTATAGGTGGCAAGGTCGTTGTTAATAACCGGACTTCCGTCATGGCAGGTGAAGCACAGGTCTTCCGCGTCAACCGGGTCCCGGCCTGATACGTTGGGCCATGTCGTTATCGGCGAGGTGGAGGGGTTTTTGTTGTTTATGTCCGCAAGCTCGACAAGTTGTTTGGGATACGGCGTACCCGTTGACGCGGTTACTTCGCTTGAGCTGTACGGATAGCCATGAGGCGTGTGGCAGTTTACGCAGGTTCCGGCCTCCCACGAGGACTTTGCCGGATAGGTCGAGCCGTATTGTCCGCCGGGCCACTGGACCGGGTTACGGCCCCCGGGCGGCGCAAAGTGCGCGGTTCCTTGGAACTTGGTTACGCCCTTGAAGCTGTAGTCAAAAGGCGTGTCTCCTGTTATCCCGTTGGCGTCCGGGTCTGTTTCATTATGACAAAAACCGCACAGTTCGGTCCTTGTCCACTTGTCGTCATAGTCTTTGAACAACAGATACTTGTCAGGGCCTGCCCCGGTTGCGCCGTGCGAACCCCAGTTCGGCACTGGTTCGTCTCCGCCGAACGAGGCGTGCGGCTCGTGGCAGTGGTTACATTCGCCTGAAAGGTATTTGCCGGCTTCGTAGTTGGACGGGTCTTCGTAGGAGCCGGAGTAGTAAGGCGTGATCCTGCCGCGGTTGACGCCTGTTACTCCGTCGGGGGAGTTGCCCGCGCCCGGGGCCGTGGTGCTCGATGCGCGATCAGGATACTGCGCGTCGGTTCCGCCATGCTCGGTTTGAGGAAAGACCCCGCCCGTTGCGTCAGCGTGTAATGGAAAAAGGATAATGACGGACAGGCTGAGAAGGATGCCTGAGAACAATGACCGGATGTTTAGAAGGTGCATTGCCGGTGTGTGTGTGTGTGTGTTGCAAGACCAATGCCACGGAGGACACCACCTCCCCCTTGACCGCCTCAAGAGCAACCTTCGCCTTGAACGCCCGTCAAGCTTTTTCTTCATCTGTCACACCTCCTTTACGGATTCGGGGCGCCCGCCATTATGGCGGGTCGGGCTATCCTGCACCAAATACCCTTGTCTGAATTTCGGGGAGTATTATACTCCCCGACGGGCTGCTTATTGCCCGCTGTCATATCCCGAAAAACCAACGTAGGTTAAAAAAACTATCTTTGAAGGTCTATGCCCGCATGTTCTCCGCTCGCCTCGTCGGTTAAGGCCAGAAGATTTCCGGTAAGCTCCGTAACCCTGTAGCCGTCCAGCTTATCGCCCTTCTTCACGATGAATACGTCATTGCCCTTGCTCAAAAACGCGGTCTTGTTGTCCTCTTTTTCAAGGAAACCGAGGAACTTGAGCCCGGAGGCGAATGTCTTGAATTTTGAAGGAGGCGGGGGGAGTTCAGGGAGCGTGGGCGCCGGCAAGGCTGTCGCATCAGGTTTCTTGACCTCTTCCCTCAAAGTGGCGAATATGTCCTTTACGACCCCTTTGTACGCTGGACGGGTCTTGTCAAGCAGGCGAAGCTCTATCCCCGGTCCGGCCCCGGCGCGCTCTTTTTTGATCCCGGCGGGTCTTGCCTGAGTCTCCGGTTTTTTATCGCTCCCGCTGAAAAACAGCAGGTCGTACAATATTACAGCCGCGAATACCAGCGCCAGCATTATCAAAAGCCGTTTTTTATCACCCACTGTCCGTCCTCTTTGTCCGCGATAAAACCGTTTGGCGCCGATGCGAAGCTACATGAAATATATCGTCGCCTTCACCTTGAGGGATATGTCGCCGCCCTCCTTCGCCCCTGTAAGGGATATATCCTCTATTACAATCGGGTATTTCGACGACTCGAGGCCGTAGATGAACCTCTTCAACTGAGCGTAGCCGCCTTCCATGGGAAACGAGAACGTATACCTTGAGATGTCGGTGTCCTTTCCCGTCTCGGGCTTGTAATCACCCGAATCTATCTTGAGTCCGTTTCCTCTGGCCATGCCGAATATTTCGCCGAGTATTTTTGAAATGGCCTCTCGCTCCGGGAGCGTCTTTTTGAAGGCCGCCACTCCGACAGCCGCCCTCTCCGGAGACTTGGCCTTGCCGATTGATGATCCCCTGAGTCCGTCTATGCGCTCTTCCAACGACGCTATCAGCGACTTCTGATGGTCTATGACCGTAAGCATGAAGACGACGTTCGCGGCGATAAGCGCCGCGGATACGACGAAAAGGAACAGCGTCAAAGGCTGCACCGACCTCTTTATGGATAAAAAAAGGCCGGTCATTGCCCCTCTTTCATGGAGTATCCCGCCGAAACGGTAAAGAGCACCATCCCTCCCTTGTCCTCGGAATGTTTAAGGAGAAATACGTCCTTGAACCTCTTTGCTCGCTCCATCGTCTCCACCATCGCCAGCACGTCGCTCATCTTCTTTGCCCGGCCGCCGACGGCCACCGAGCTTTTTTCGAAAACAGGGCTTATCCTCAGTATCTGTACGTTCCGCGGCACTCCGGCCTCGAGGTCGGTCAATAGCCCGGTCCATGACAAGGTCTTTCTGAGAATCAGTTCGTTTATGAACTCTATGTCTTTTGCAAGCATCTTCGGGTCAACGGGTTTAAGCGCCGCATGGTCTTGCTTGGCGGTTTTTTTTTCAAGGAGGTTCAAGTGAGCGTTGAGCCTTGTGATGCTTGCGCCGTTTGTCCTGTATGCGTCTATGTTGCCCCATGTGAAAAGAAGGGACAGGGCCAGGAGTATCGGCGCGGCTGTTTTAGCGGCCTTGCCTCCAGCGCCCATGCGCGTTGCGAGGTTTATGTTCGCGGGTATCTTCTTGTCTTTCATATCCCTGCACCGAGAGCGGCCAAAACCGCCACTTGGCTTTCTACATCGAGACTGAAGGCGTCGAGGCTTAAAAAGGCCGATGCCTGCACCTCCTCCAACTCCGTATCGAGCGCGCTTTTTACCAGTTCCTTAAAGCCGTCCGTCGCGCCGAAGAGGCGGACCTTTTCAAGAGGCGAGCATGATCTTTTTCCAATATGCGCCCTGTACGATAGAAACGACGCGCTGAGTTCCCTTGCCGCCCCGGAGGCCGGCGACTCCTTGCACCTGTAGTAGTCGAGATGAGCGCCTGAGCAGATCATCACCGTGAAATGATCGTCTATGAACGTTATCACGGAAATATCCATGTTTGACTCCTTGCCGGCCAAAAGAAGGTTGAGTAGGTTTAAGGAATGTATGTTGATCCTCTCCGCATATAGACCGAGCGACCCTAAAGCGTCCTCGATCTCCCCGATGATATCCCTTTTGACGGCCACGGCAAGCACCTTAACGGTCTTGTCCCTTGACAGCGTATGATGGCTCAACTTGAAGTCGAGGAGGCTTAAGTTCAAGAACCTCCCCGCCTTGAGCCTTATCATCTCGTCCGCCTCGCTTTCCTTGGCGCTCAGATCATCGAGTTCCAGTATGACGACGTGCGCGAGATAGTCCGGTATCGAGACGGCTATGCCGCCTTTTTTTATCCCGGCCGCTATAACCGCTCTTTTCGCGCAATCGGCTAAGCCCGCGCCGGCGCGGGTATGCACACCGTGAGCCTTGCCTAATCCGGTCAAGACCCAGCCCGACGAGCGTTTTTCCGCCGTAATGGCAACGGCGGCGCCCCCGAGGTAAAATCCAGCGGTTTTTTTTCCGGAGCCGTACATTGCCGTATTCACTCCACGAATGTAACTCTGTTGATGTCCCTTAACGTAGTATCGCCCTTGATGACGCTTGCGACGGCGGCTTGCCTCAGCGTCAACATTCCGGAATCAACCGCCTTTTTCTTAAGAACGGACATGGGCGCCTTTGCGGCGATCATGTCCCTTATCTCGTCGTTTAAGTCGAGGAGCTCCACTACGGCCTTCCTGCCCCTGTAGCCGGTATTGTGGCACTCTGAACAGCCCGCGCCTTCAAAAAACGTCGCCTTGCCGCACCCGTCAGAGGAGATGCCGGATTTGTCAAGCTCCTCGGCGCTCAACTTGACGGGCCTTTTGCAGTTGTTGCATATAAGGCGTATGAGCCTCTGCGCGAGCACGCAGTTGAGCGAAGAAACGAAGTTGTACGGCTCGATCCCCATGTGTATGAACCTGCCTATGACGTCGAAGACGTTGTTTGCGTGTACCGTCGTGAATACAAGATGCCCTGTGAGGGCCGCCTGTATCGCTATCTGGGCGGTCTCGGGGTCGCGTATCTCGCCGACCATTATCTTGTCCGGGTCGTGTCTCAGTATGGATCTCAAGCCCCTGGCAAAGGTAAGCCCCTTTTTCTCGTTCACCTGTATCTGGACTATCCCCTTCAACTCGTACTCCACGGGGTCCTCGATCGTTATGATCTTGTCCTCGCCGGTGTTTATCTCGGATACCGCGGCGTAGAGGGTCGTGGTCTTGCCGCTCCCTGTGGGGCCGGTAACGAGGACCATGCCGTAAGGCTCCTTTATCATCCTCCTCAGGCGGGATACCTCCTTTTCGCCGAACCCGAGGCTCTCAAGCGTGAGACCCTCGACGTCCTTCGCGATATGCTCCTTGTCGAGTATCCTTATCACCGCGTCCTCGCCGTGAACGCACGGCATGATGGAGACCCTGAAGTCCGTGGTCTTGTTCTTGAACCTGACCTTGAACCTTCCATCCTGCGGGATCCTTCGCTCGGATATGTCAAGCTCGCTCATCACCTTTATCCTCGAGATGATGCTCGCCTGGAATCTTTTGTCAACCGGATCCATCACCCTGTGCAGCACACCGTCTATCCTGTATTTGACGTTCAGGCCGTCTCTTCCGGATTCAAGGTGTATGTCGCTGGCCCGTTTCGAGATGGCGTCGTAGATGATCGTGTCCACGAGCTTTACCACGGGGCTCGCGTCCTCGGCTATCTTTTCTATGGTCAGCGCCTCGTCGCTTTCCTCAACCTCAGTAAGTACCTCGGCGTTGAAGCCGTCGGCCGCCTCTTTCAATATCTTTACGGAGCCGCGGCCGCTGTTTAAGAGAGCGTCTATCGCGCCGGAAGATGCAACCGCCGTCCTTCCGGGGATCAGCCCGTTGCTTTTTATTATCCGCTCGACGTTGTCGAGCATGAGGACGTCCGTAGGGTCCGAGGTCAGGATAAAGGGTTCGCCGCCGCGTCTGACGGGTACGAGCCTGAACCTGTGCATGAGTTCGGACGGGATAAAATCAAGCATCTCCTCGTCTATCGCGACGCCCTCCTCGTCCACGGCGTCGAGGCCGTACTGAAGGGCAAGCGCTTTGGCAAGTTCCTTGCCGCTTATGAGCCCGAGCCTTATGCATGCCTCGCCGAAACGCACCCCCTCTTTTCCGGAGAAGGTCAAGACCTCTTCGATCTTGTTTTCCTCCAGCGCCGCCATGCCGACGAGTATCTCTCCTATTTTTTTAAATGTCATAGGCTCAAACCTTTTACATGTCTTTCCGTCCCGCCGCTTTGACGCAAAATCAAGCCGTCCGTCCGGTTCTCATACCCTCGACCCGAGTTGGAATATGGGCAGGTACATGAGCACCACGATAGCGCCTATGATAAGGCCCATGATCAGCATCAGGGCGGGCTCAAGCAGGTCGGTAAGTATCCCTACCCTGTGGCTTACCTCCTGCTCATGAAAGTCCGCAATTGCCTCGAGGATGCCCGGAAGACCGGCCGACTTCTCCCCGACGCTGAACATCCTCAGGGTTATATCAGGCAACAGCCCCTCTCTCGATATCGCCTCGGTGACGGACTCTCCCTCCTTCGTCTTTTTTATCGCCCTGGAGAGCTTCTCTTCCATAACCGCGTTGTTCAGCACGCCCTTTGCCGTCTCAAGGCTCTCTATGAGCTGAATGCCTGAGTTGAGCACCATGGCGAGCGTCCTTGCGAACTTGGCTATCGCGTATCCCGTGTATATATAGCCGACCTGCGGCATCTTGAGCTTGATGCCGTCGATATAGAATCTAGCGGCCCGGTTCCGGTACGCATAACGCGCAATGAACGATAGAGAGGCTGTAAGCACGACTATCCACAGGAGATTGCGCTTCAAAAACCACGAGAGGTTTATCAATATCCGCGTGGGAAGCGGCAGTTCTCCTCCGGTCTCCATGTATATCTCGGTAAAGGAGGGCACCACGTAACTTAGGAGAAAACCGATTACGACCATGCTCGCCGTTGCAAGCACGGCCGGATATATGGCCGCTGACACTATCTTCTTCCTTATCGCCTCGGTTTTTTTCTGAAACTCGATATAGCCCTTTATGGACGGGACAAGGTCTCCAGTGCGCTCTCCGGCGGCTATTGCCGCGGTATACATCTCTGGAAAAACCGACGGGTTTTTCCTCATGGCCTCCGAGAGGCTCTGCCCGTTCTTTATCCCGGCCGCGGCGTCCGCTATGGCCGATGCAAGATGCGCATTCTTCTGGCTTTTCATCAGAGTCTCAAGGCCGTCCAACACGGGCAATCCGGCCTTAAGGAGGGTGAAAAACCCGTAATTAAAGACAAGGAAGTCCCCGGACTTAACCTTTCCGGCGCGCTTGAGAACCGGAAAAGAAAACCCCTTCCGACTTACCGATATAGGGAACAGGCCCTCTTTTTCAAGCTCTATCAGGAGGGCTTCCCGTGTAGACGCCTCGATATGTTTCCGAATGATCTTGCCGTCAAGCGTGCCCGCCCTTACCTTGAATGTAGTCATGGCCAGTCGCCTCTACTTCTTTTCCGCCGGCCTCGCAGCCGGCGCCGCAACAGGCACGTAAATGAACGCCCATTCGCTGTATTTCGTCTTGCCCTCAAGTCCCTGAAGCGCCTGTGAAAAGCCTTTCCTCTTATATGCGTGCCTTGCGCTCCTGCTCTTTACGCCCATGATCCCCCCGTCAGCGGCCTTTATAAGCTCCCAGTCGGCCTTGCCTGTCATGGGGTCCGTATAGAGCTTCCTCAAATGCTTTTTTACAACCGGCCACCTTTTGTCGTTAATGAGGTCTTCAAGCGTCCTTGGGTAGGTCTTCGCCCCGGGGCTCTCCTCGTAATAACCGCCTATGGCCTTTCTTATCTGATCCCCCTTGAATAAAAGCTCCGCCTCCTTCTCCCTCTTGGCGGCCGTGCTCCACACCTGCCCCGCCGAGGCGAGGGCTATCCCCATTACCGTTATCATGAAGAGCGCCGTCAGGTACGTGAACCCGCCGTTGTCCGATAAGCTGCAAGCGCGTCCCATCTGTTTTACCACTCGTTATACGGCGTACCGTTGTTGCCTGTAAGGGCGCTCCCGCTCTTTACGTCAAAGACGCCGGTCTCGCCCTCGGCAGGTACCTCCACCCACGTGTCCTTGGATCTGGTGAACGGGTCCGCGGGAACCGAACGTATATACTTCTTCTCAACGAGGCTGATGAGTCCCTGAGGGTACTCCCCCGCGTCGGCGTAGTATTTGTCTATCGCCTCGCGCATCTGGTAGAGGTTTTCCTTGAGCGCCGCCTCCCGCGCGCTTACGACCGATTTATGATAGAGCGGAGCGGCTATTCCGGCAACTATCCCGATGAGGGTAAGGACTATCAACAGTTCAATTAAGGTAAACCCTCTTGTTGCCGCGGCAATGCCCCTGCTCGCATCACCATGTATTGTAAGCGGTCCCGTCAAGGGCTGTCTCCGTGCTCTTCGAATAGACGTCAAAGATATCGTCGCCTTCTTTCGGATCGTCGGGGTCGCTCCGGTAGCTTCTCAACCCCCATGTCTTCTCCGGCGCAAGATCGGCGTCGGGGTTCATGGGATCCCTTGGGATTCTGCGGAGGAATCGTATCTTTTTTCCGGCCTCGGGGGAAGAAGCGTCGTCAACCCCGCTTACCAGCGACGCAAGGTCCGGCGGATAACCGGACTCTCCGATGTTTTTTTTGATCTTGTCGTTGTCCCATGCCGTCTTGTACGCGTCCAAGGCGTTGCGCATCGCCCTCAGATCATAGCGCAGTTCCATCTCCTTCGATCTTTTAACGGACGTTTTGGACAACGGGATTACCATCGAGGCCAGTATGGAAATTATCGCTATCGTGATGACAAGCTCGATAAAGGTAAAACCTTTTTTCCCCATGGTGTAACCTTTAAGCCTCAGCGCGCGGGCACGGCGTCGGGTAATATCGGCGGAGGAGGCGGCGGGATAGGATACGGCATGGTCTGAGGGGACTCCTGCCCAACGGCGGGTGAGACGTCCTTGACCGCTCCATGCCGCTCGATCGCCTCGGGGAAAAACCCCTCAAGCAAAGGCTTTACCGACGGAGAGTCGTCTCGGCCGGAAAAAAACCCGGAAGACGCCTCCTCAGGCAATTCGAGTTTTCTCAATATGTGCGGGGTTATGGACATGAGTATCTCCGTCTTTACCTTGCTGCTGTCAACATTGGAGAAAAGCCTGCCTATGACCGGCACATCGCCAAATAGAGGTATCTTGGCGGTAGTCGTTCTCTCTTCGTCGTTCATAAGGCCGCCTATGATCTGGGTCTGTCCGTCATGGAGCCTCAATAACGTTTCGGTATTCCTCGTGCCTATCTGATAAACGACGCTGCCGTTGGTCGTGGTCGTTTTTGTTCCCAAAGAACTCACCTCGAGGCCGAGTTTAATGTCAACGTCGTCGTTGTGCCTTATGGCAGGCTCTACCGAGAGTTTGAGCCCGACATCCGTGTACTGAACATTTTCGGTTGAAACGCCTTGGTTCACCGTCGTCGTTATTATCGGCACCCTCTCTCCGACGTGTATTTTGGCCTTTGCGTTGTTCCTCACGCGTATCCTCGGGTTGGCCAGTATATTGGCGTCGAGGTCTTGCCTTTTGATGTTCAGGGCGGCGGAGGGCAACCCTATAAGAAGGTCCCCGCTCGACAGAGATCCTAAATTTCTCAGGGATATGGTGCCCGCGCTAGTCGGTATGGCCGCCGTAACGGCGTCTGGGGAGAAGTCTATGCCGAGGTTGGAGGCCTTGTTCCTGTCTATCTCCATTATGGTTACTTCGAGCATTACTTCCGAGTCGGCCAGGTCGGTGGCGGCGATTATCTTCTGCGCGAGGTCGAGGGCGTCGGGTTTTGAACGCACCACTATGGCGTTGAGTTCCTCCTGCACCGCGATGTCCCTGGCCTTTATCATCGTCTTGAGCAGATTAGCGGTCTTCTTTGCGTCGCTGTTGGTAAGGTAGAAGACCTTTATCATCAGCTCATCGTACTGCGAGATCTTTTGCGGCGTGGCCGGGTATATGATGATGCTGCTTTCGTTCGCCACCTTTCTGCCGAGTTTGTTTGTGACGAGTAATAGTTCGACGGCCTGCTGAAATGTGGCGCCCTTGATGAAGATAGATGTCTTTTCGTCCCTCATGTCGGAATCGAAGACAAAGTTTATTCCAGACAGCCTGGAGAGCACCTCGAACACCTTTTTCACCGGCGCGTCCTTGAACTCAAGGGTTATCGGGGCGGCTGATTTGATGTCGAGCTCATAGCCGTCCATTACTACTTTCTGTTGTTTTCCGAGTTTTTCAAGCCCCTCGGCCGCCGCAAGGTTGTCGCGGTCGAGGTCAACGGCCTTTTTGAACGCGGTCTTCGCGCCGGATTCGTCTCCTTTTTTCAAGGACTCAAGCCCCTTGGCGTAATAATAAAGCGAGTCCATGAGCCTCCGGGTCTTTTTAAGAGCGGCCTGCGCCCTATCGTAGGCGGGGTCCATGATGAGGGCGGCCTGAAACTCAAGGGCGGCCATGTCGTGGTTACTTTTGCCGAGGCTGTCCATGCCGCGATTATAGTGTATCCGGGCGGCCTCCTGCCGGGCGCGGGTGTACCCCATCTTGTATTCTAAATTATGCGGGCTTTCCCTGTACGCGTCACGGTACCTTAAAACGGCCTCGTCCCACTCTCCGGCCGCAGCCAATTCATCTGCCTCGCGCGCCGCCTGCATGGACGCACAACCGCTGATAATGAACGCCGTTATCAGAAGCGCAACAAGCGACATATATGACGATTTGAACATGGCGCAACTTCCTTAGTCATAATCGGGAAAACTATCTGATTTTTAGAGGCAGCCTCCGTTGATATTATTAATAATACTATATTGAAGCCGAAAGTCAATTAATAACTGTCTCCATCCTTTCACTCCTAACCGGCATTAAAACTTGCTATATCATTTGCCTGCCACTCTTGTAATTCTTGTTTCATCAAATTGCTGAAATTATGTCTTGCCGAACCCCATATCCCAAGACGGGTTTTATGTTTTTTGTGAATCAATCGCTATTGTTATTTTAGAGTAGTACCGATTGTTCCGAATTGTCTGTCGCCGCCAAAAAATAAAATTTGATTTGACAACGGTGCCGGAAAGGAGGACAATAATCACAGCTGTAATCTCTCCGCACGCTGCGGCTAAAAACATCCGGCTATAGCAGCCGATGCGAGGTAATGACGCCTCTGTCCCTTGCAGACAATGGCTTGGAAGCGTTTTTTATTTTCTGGGCGATGGCGAGCGCTTTATTATGAAAAAGGTTCTTTCGATAATAGCGGTTCTTGCCTTAATTTTTGCCGCCTGCGTGGAGCCGGCAAAGGCATGGGCGTTTTCGTCCGCCGGGGAGATACAGAGGGAGATAGTGGCGCAGGGCATCTCGATCATGACCATCCCTTTTATCGCTAACAAGGGTCAGGCCGAAGAATCCGTCAGGTTTTATGCGAGGACGTTTTTCGGCGGCACGGTCTTTGTCACGGGGAATGGGGAGATCGTCTACTCCATACCCAAGAAGGACGACGGCGGGGACGGCGTCAAGGTCATCGGTTTTAAGGAGGTATTCGCCGGAGGCAGGGTCAACGAGGCCGAGGGCGAGTCCATCTCCTCTACGGCTATCAACTCCTTTACCGGCAAGTACCCGTCGGCATGGAGGGGCAATATCCCGACCTACGGCTCTGTGAGCATGGGAGAGGTCTATGACGGGATAACGGTGAGGCTTGCGGCAAAGGGGAACAACGTTGAGAAGCTCTTCTACGTGAGACCCCAGGCCGACCCGAGTCTCATCAGGATGGAGATGGAAGGCATCAAGGGCTTGTTCGTCAACTCGTCCGGGGAGCTTGAGGCTGAAACGGAACTCGGGGCGGTAAGGTTCACCAAGCCGGTCGCATATCAGGAAATAGGGGGCGCGAGGAAAGAGGTAAGCGCGGAGTATGAAATCAAGCCCTCGGTTGCCGGACGGCACGCGTACGCCTTCAGGCTCGGCGAATACGACGCTGCCGAGGAATTGGTCATAGACCCGCTCCTTGCGTCCACCTTCATCGGAGGCGGCAGCTATGATTACGCATACGGGGTCGCGGTAGATTCCTCCGGCAACGTCTACGTGGCCGGCGCAACGGCCTCGCCGGACTACCCCTCGGCTTCATCAGGAGCGGGGCGCAAGCCGGGCGGCTACGACGTGTTCATATCGAAGTTCAACGCGGGTCTTACGACGCTGATTTCAACGGCCTTCATCGGGGGCTCGGGCGAGGACTATGCCTATGCCGTCGCCCTTGACCCGTCAGGCAACGTCTATGTCGCTGGCGCTACGGCCTCGCCGGATTTCCCCGTATCCGGGACGCCTTACGACAAGAGCCACAACAACGGCTACGACGCCTTCGTGTCCAAGTTCACCCCAGACCTTTCCACGCTTGAGGCTTCATCCTTAATAGGCGGCGCGGGCGACGATTTCGCATACGCGCTGGCAATAAACTCGACGGGCGGCGTCTATGTCGCCGGGAGGACGGGCTCATCCGACTATCCGGTATCATGGATGCCTTATGACGGGAGATACAACGGCGGCTACGACGCCTTCGTATCCAAGTTCACCCCAGACCTTTCCACGCTTGAGGCATCGTCATTCATCGGCGGGGCCGATTATGACAGGGCCTATGCCCTGGCCATTGACCAGACAGGTTCCGTGTACGTGGCCGGCAGGACCGCTTCGGCCGATTACCCCACGACAGTCGCGTCCTTTGACAAGAGCTACAACGGCGGCTCCGACGCCTTCGTGTCCAAGTTGGACGGCGCGTTGTCCAATCTGATCGCCTCTACCTTTATTGGAGGAGGCGACAACGATTACGGCGCGGCCATAGCCATAGACAACGCAGGGAACGTCTACGTCGCCGGCGCTACCGCCTCGTCCGATTATCCGTCGTCCGGTGCGCCTTACAACGGCACGTTCAACGGCGGTTACGACGCTTTCATATCCAAGTTCGACGCCGGACTGGCCTCGCTCCAGACCACAACTTTCTTGGGAGGGAGCGGCTACGACTACGCGACAACGATAGCCATAGACCGCAATGACGAGGTGATCGTCGCCGGATATACCAACTCATCGGATTATCCAACCACGGCCGACTCCTATGACTCAAGTCACAACGGCGGCTACGACGTCTTCATCTCCATGCTCGACAACCGCCTCTCAACCGTCAGCGCCTCCACGTTCATGGGCGCAAGCGGCTACGACTACGCGGCGGCAACAGCCATAGACGTTAACGGCGACGTATACATCGCGGGGTATACCTATTCACCGGCTTATCCCGTTGCCGACGGCGCTTACGGACAAGGGTTGAACGGCGACTTAAACGACGTTTTCGTTTCAAAGCTCGCCCGCAACCTTGCGCCGGCGATAGACGGAGCGCGGGGCGCGGACTACGACGAAACCGCTTCAGTCATCATAGCCAATGACGCCGGTTACGATACGGCCCCGGCAACGACGGACATTGCAACGACCTTGCCTGCAACTCCGGGTACCGTCGGCACATCGGCAATGTTTACCGCTTACGCCTACGCCCCCCGGATAGTCATTGACGCAAACGGCAATGCAATCGCGGTATCGTATCGAGATGACGGCGCCGGGTATTGCAGCTATTACACCAAGGGCGCGCTCTGGACAGCGGCAAGGCTCATGGAGATCGGAAACGCATACCTTCCCAGGATAGCCTTTGCTCCAAACAACAACGCAATCGCGGTATGGCATCAAGATGACGGCACGGGGCGTTACGGCATATATGCCGGCCATTACGCCGCCGAGGGCGCGCTTTGGGGAACGCCGACGCTCATAAATACCGGCGTTGCAAACGCATACCTGCCCCAGATAGCCTTTGCTCCAAACAACAACGCAATCGCGGTATGGCATCAGGATGACGGCACGGGGCGTTACGGCATATATGCCGGCCATTACACCGATGGCACGGGTTGGGGAACGCCGACGCTCATAAATACCGGCGTTGCAAACGCATACCTGCCCAGGATAGCCTTTACTCCAAACGGCAATGCAATCGCGGTATGGTATCAGGATGACGGCGCCGGGTATTACAGCTATTACACCGAGGGCGCTGGTTGGGGAGCGCCGGGACCTATAAATGCGCCTCAATAAAACAGAAATATATATAGTTGCCATGATATTCACGACCATTCTTTTTATGAAGGGTATCAGGTTGGTTTACGCAACAAACGGCGCATTCCCGTATTCGAAGCACGGCGGAGGCACAACCGATGGAGAGACCCCATGCGCCGGAGGCGTCAACAGGGGCCTTGGAACCGATTACGGCGGAAACTGCACAAACGCCGTCTACTATAACGATCCCGATGCCGGCAAATACGTCTCCGGCGAGTGCAATCACTGCCATGAGCCGCATGCGAGTTTCGGAGGCGCCGAACCCTCTCCTTCGTCAAGCGGCGACGCGGGCCCTGATCCATATCTTGTATTCAAGCAATACGGAACATCGGCCGGTTATAGCGAGCTGTGCTGGTACTGCCATGAGAATATATCCAACATAAACGGCTCCGGCTCTCAACCGACCATGGGCAGATGGGGTTTTTATCAGGGCAAGGCGATTTATCAGGCGTCGAGCCATTATAGTCCGCCGGCGGGCGAGTTTTACTGGCCCGGCGACGGGAGCGGCTCGCCGATATGGCCGAGGACAAACAGGAACGGCCTTCCCACCGGCAATAAGGGAAGCTGTCTTAACTGCCATACCCCGCACGGCATAAGGGCGCTTGACGCGCCAAGCGCATATGACGCCGCTTCACCTGACGGAACCGGCGGCGTGCCGGCCTCAATGCAGACCGTTGCAAGCGGCAACCCGTCGGTAAACGCGGACTACCTCATACCAAGACAACTCATCGCTTGGGAGGAGACCCTTTGCGAGAGATGCCACGACTCATCAGGCCCTTCGACGCGGGACATACAAACCGAGATAAACAAGAGGGGCGCCGGTCCGTTCAGCGGAAGCGGCCACCCGGTTGACGATACGACGCTTGCCGGAAGACACGTCGCAAGCGAGGCCGTGCCCGTTACGACAAAGCACGTGGAGTGCTACGACTGCCATAATCCTCATGCCGCCAAGGCCCCCACCAACGTACAGGGAGACGGCGACGGCGGCAGGGTCAAGGGCATGAAGTATGTGGATATCGACGGCATTACCCGCGATCCCGCGGTCGCGGACAGGCAGCCCTACGTTTACGAGATTTGCCTTAAATGCCACGGCAACACGTTTGCAACGTTCATACCGGCCGACAAGTACGCTTCAGCCTACAACCAGCCCACGTTGCCGCTTCGCGCCACTTCAGGCTCTCCGGCCTCCTCATACACCTACGGTAGCAACAAAAGGCTTGAGTTCAACGCATCGAGCGTCGGGACTCAAACCGCGTGCGGGTCATATCCGGCTTCGGATTGCAACCCGAGTCTCAGCCAGAACATGGCGTACCATCCGGTGAGCCAAGCCGGGAGGAACGCAACCGCCGCCATTTCATTGGGGCTGCTTGCCGGACTCTCGTCCGCGAGCACCATCCACTGCACCGACTGCCATAATAACGACGCAACCGCTGCAACGAGCGGTCCTGTAACCGGGTCCAATATCAGGGTTACGGACAGGCCGAGTTCATACGTCGGACTAAGCCCGGTCGGGCCGCACGGCTCCAGCCCCGCGCCGGTTTCAGGATACTATACGGCCAGACTCCTCAGGGCCAACTACAATACGACCCTTGGGATATGGAACGGGACGTATTGGGACAAGCCGTTTTCAACCTTCGACTCCAACAATTTCGCGCTCTGTTTTTTGTGCCATGATCAGGACGCCTTCACCTGCCAGCCGGCCACGGAGGCCTGCAACTGGACGTCCGGGCCGAAAACCAACTTTTACTCCGCGGCGTATGACATCAACCTGCATGCGTCCCACCTGGCCGGTAAACCCGGCCTGTCCGCGGCCGGGACATTTACCACCTGCGCCAACTGCCACTATAACGTCCATTCCAACGTAGAGGCGGCAAATACCATGTATGAAGACAGCAATGACGCCACGTGGAACAGGTCCACCGACGGCGCCAGACTGGTGAATTTTTCACCCATTGTGGGGCCGAGCACATGGTGGAATTACAGCAGGCCTTTTTGGGGGTGCGTGTACTGGTTCTCCCAGAGGAAGGGGTGCGACTTCAACTGCCACGGGTTTGATCAGGAGTTGTTTTACGCGCCGCCGGATATGAGCGGCTGCCAGTAAGCGCCGGAGGCAATAGGCTGATGAAAAAGTTGTCCGTTATAGTTCTGATATGCGTTTTTTTCAGCGCAGGGGCGTCCTTGGGCGGCTCTCAATATCAAGCGGGCGGCGCACAGGGCGCGTTCGGTCAGGCAAAAAGAAACAGGTGCAAGGAGTGTCATCAGGCCAGAGGACAAGGCAGGGGCGCGCCTCTTGCACAGGGTTTTTTACCCGAGGACCATACCTTTTTGAAAAAAAGAAAAGACGGCAACCCCTCTCATATGCCTTTGCAACGGCAAAAGAGGTAAGAGGCGGACATGAAAACGAATAAAACCATGGTGAAAAAGATCACGCTCGCGGGTTTCCTGTCCCTGTGCCTCAACGTATTTCTTTATATCACCTTGTCGGACGCCGCTTCAGCCCCTCAAGCAACGTATCTTAACGGCATCACGGACGGGATGCACTCGCCGGCGAGGATAGCGGTCGGCCCAAACGGCGATATATACGTTACCGACCCAAGGAAGGCGAAGATACACGTCTACCGGCCGACAGGGGAGTTGATGCGCTCACAGGCCGTTGGGGGCGCGCCATTGAGCGTCGCCGTTGACAACGCCGGCAATGTCTACGTCGGCGACGCAACGGCAAAAACCATAAAGGTTTACGACACGAACTGGCTGTATCTGCGCGTTATAGGGGCGGGTAACGGCGAGTCGGACGACATTTCCATAAGTTCTTCCACGGGCAAACTATTCGCTACGGACGGCAAAAACAACGTTATCAGGATATACAACTCCGACGGAACCCTTTACAAGACGGTCGGGGGCATGGGCAGCGCAACGGGCAAGTTCAATTTTCCCACAGGGGTAACGGTCAACGACGCGGCAGGGGATGTCATTGTCGTCGACCAGATGAACAACAGAATACAGATATTCGACCTCGATGGAAATTACAAGTCCGCCATAACCCCTCCGGCCTCCACGAGGAGCGGCTCTTACAGCAATGGCGCCCTTGCGAGCGGACAGGGCCTGGCGGTTGACGGCCAGAGGAGGATATACGCGGTAGACGCCTTCCTTGGCACGGTGCACGTATATGACGGCAACGGCGCGTGGCTCAAGTCGATAGGCTCATTCGGAACTGGCCCAGGGCGACTTAACGTCCCTCTCGACGTTGTCATAGACGGCTACAACAGATTGCTTATCACGTCATCCAATACCAGCGCGGTCGAGATATACGGGATAGACGCCTACACCGTGCCCACGACGGACCCTTCGGCGCAAAACCAAACGCCGTCTTCATACGCCCTTTCCGGCGTCCAATGGGAGTCGGGTACCATAGACCTCGCGAGCGCCGACCTTTTTGTAGGCGTCATTATAACCGACACTGAGATACTCGACATTGACGTTGCCAGCGTCAGGCTCAACGCCGCTGTGCCGGTAGAGGCTTTCACCATAAAGGGAGACCTGTTGACCTTGAGGTTCAACAAGGACAAGGTGCGGGCAACGCTGACGGTATCGGCTGACGGGGACGCGACCGTGGCCATTACAGGGAACATGCGCGCGGGCGGCTTCTCTTACGCGGGAACGGTTAAGGTAATACGATAAATGGCCGAAGAGAGGAGGAGCGAGCATGAAAAACGATATAAATATTGCGGGAAAGGCGGCCATGTTTATCGCCTTGTTGTGCGTTGCGGTTTATCTCGCCGCTCCTCCGGCGGTCCATGCCTCGGACCCTCCGCACAGGTCGGATTCGGACCCGAACTGGTGCGCCAACTGCCACAAGCAGCATAACGCCCCTGGAGGGGACGTAACCGCGGCCGAAGGCAACCCGAACCTCTGCATGAGTTGCCATAACGTCGCGGGCATTGCCAAGAACAAGCCCTTTGCCTCGGCTGATCTGGCGGTGCCGGGGACATCAGGCATATCCCACAGGTGGGATTCCGGGCCGGCAGGGTATGTAACATCAGGAGGAACAAACACGTCCACCGGCAAGGTCATATCCGGTCTGGTCGTATCAGGAGGACAGCCCGCTTACTTTACCGGACAGTCGGTCAGACTCTATGAGATAAAAATAACATCACAGGGCGACGTCTCCTCGGCCGCGTTCGACTGGAAATACTCCGACGACGACGGCTCCGCATGGACGGTCGGGGGGTCCGGCGTTTTAACCGGCCAGGGCATAGTCTTGAACGACAACCTCAAGATGCTTTTCGTCAACGGCTGCACGTCTATCCCGTGCAGCCCGGCGTCATTTATTTTGAACGACACGTGGACGATAAAGGTGAGGCCCGGCATTACGTTCCCTGCTACGTTGGATCTGAGCAAGAGGATGTTCAAGGACCCGAACGCCCCCTATGACATACCGGACATGGACACCGGCATAGGGGTGGTGCAGGGATCCACTTACGGGAAGGTGGTATGCTCTACCTGCCACAACCAACACCTCCAGACCAACGCGCCGCTTGATCCGCTTGCGCCTTCGACATACGCGGGGGCGGGCACGAGCGCGGGGCGGCACTTCCAGAGGATCACCAACAGTTCCAACCAGATGTGCCTTGACTGTCATTCGCCGAGGAGGATAAACAGCGTCAGGACGTGGACAGGCTCCAGATTGAGCCATCCGGTGGAGGTTGCCTTCCCAAGCTCCAATACCCCGACCCATTCCGTTCCAAAGGAGCCGGGCGGGGCCGCTGCACAAAGCTCCAAGACCGTATCGGGAAGCGCCACGTCCGCAGGCTCCACGACAACGCTTGCGGATACAAGCAAAAGCTGGGCCGATAATGAATTAGTCGGCATGACCGTAACCTTTACCTGTTGGTGCGCGAACGCCTCGTGCGCCAATACATCCTGCGTCAACAAGGGAGAGCAGAGGCAAATCACCACCAATACGGCCAATCAGATTACGTGGGCGAGCGCGCTTCCGAACGCGGTATCGCAAAACGACCGTTACACGATAGACGCTGACGGGAACCCGACCAACAACTTTCGCTACGACGACAACGGAACACCGAGTTTCACTCAAGGCAAGGTGCTCTGCATGAGTTGCCACAGTCCTCACTGGGCGGACTCGAACCAAAACACCTATGACGGCTTATAGACGCAATCAATAGTTGAAAAGAGACTTTTATGATAAACGATCCTGAAAGAAAGATTACAAAGGAAGATGCACAGGCGTTCAAAAAACGCTGGGAAGAGGTCAACGCCTTTGAATTGGAAGAGTTGAGGAACACCCCTCCAAGCCGCAAGATAAAGCAGCTTGCGGCATTGATGCGCTGGGGGAAGGACTTCGGATGGCACAATGCCTTGAAGGAAGGCGAGGATGTCGTAAGAGAGCGCTGGATCAAGCTAAACAGGATTTATCATGGCAGAAAATAATATTTTTGTCCCGCCATTTGATGTGTTACGAGACATCGCGGCATGGTTCAAGGAGGCGAATGTCCCCGGTATAGTGATCGGCGGCATAGCCGTATCTATATTGTCCCGTCCTCGCGTTACGCGGGACGTGGATAGCCTCATTCTATTGAACGATGAGGAGTGGGAAGGTTTTATAAAGTTAGGAGCAAGGTTTGGCTTTGTTCCACGGCTTCAAGGCGTTATGGATTTTGCCCGCAAATCAAGGGTGCTTTTGATGAAGCATTCCAAGGCTGACATTGATATTGATATCTCCGTCGGCGCCCTTCCTTTTGAAGTGGAAAGTGTCGAACGAGCCGTTTGGATTGACGTGGGCGGGGTTTCTCTTCCCCTCCCATCACCGGAAGATTTGATCATCATGAAGGCGATTGCCCATAGGCCGATAGATATGACGGATATCCATTCAATCCTTGATGTGCATCCTGATATTGATTTCAGTAGAATCAGGCGGTGGGTCGGGGAGTTCTCAGCCATCCTCGAAATGCCTGAGATATATGACGATCTTGAAAGGATTTTAATCCAGAGGAAGAAATGACTCCAAATTAGCCGCCGCAGTCCTCACTGGGCGGACTCGAACCAAAACACCTATGACGACGTGTAATACCCACATAAAAGGATACCTTCTCCTTTCGATTATCTTGGCCGTCTGCCTCATGGGGCTTTACCATGCCTACGCTGACGACGGTAATATCTTAAGGAGGACCAACAAGGGGGATGACACCTGCGGCGGCGCGGCCAACGCCTGCCACAACGTAAAGGTGCACAACAGCGTAAATACCGGCTCCCTCAAATGGAGCGGGTCGGGCGGTTGGGGCATCGAGGGAGGCAGGTACGGCAAGTTCGTGTGCCAGACCTGTCATACGCCTCATAACACCAATAACATCTACCTGATAAGGGAGAAGATAAAATTTCCCGACGCCAGCGTCATGCCGTCGGGCCAGGTGGAAACCCCGGTTGATTATAGATATAAGAGCGCCACGGTAGGCACGCCTGAGGCCGACTATGCCAAAGGCAACGACGATGTCTCCGCATCGGGCCGCACGGCGGGCAACGGACAGCCCGCCACATCATCCAGACCCTGCGAGGTCTGCCACAGCCAGACCAAGTACCACAGGTATAATACCGAGAGTCAGACCGGCGGATACAACCACAACAACGCAAAAGACTGCGTAAAATGTCACAGCCACCAAAAGGGATTTGCCCATGCTTATGGCGCGGGCGGCGGCAAACTTGACGTCTGCATCCAGTGCCACGGCCATGACCCGGGGTATACATTTTCATACACGAGCATGGACGGCACGACGACGTCCACCATAACGAGCGAGGGCAGAGGAAACTATAGAGTCCACTCCACGCATACGGAAAACGACGCGGACGACAAGAGAGGCCCTAACGTCTTCTGCACCACCTGCCACGACCCGAACAACATGCCGACCTTCAAATCAGGCACGGATATGGACGGCAACGGTTTATTCACCCTTAACGAGACCGATGTATGCGCCCAGTGCCACAGCGAGGGGGGGTTCTATAACGGCGTGAACTCCGACGCCGCCACCGGCTCTGTCGGCGTTAAGGAGAACTTCAAGGCAACGAACGGGGACTATGCAAGGGGCGGGGTATACGACACGCTCTCCACCTATACTACCTACACGGGAAGCGCTGGCCTGCCGCCGGTTATTGTTTACGACTCGGACGGCACGCTCAAGACCGGCAAGGAGAAGTGGTGCGCCGGATGCCACGACGACGCGCCGCCGACCATCAACGGCAAGACCGCGCCGATCATAGCCGGCGACAGTTCAACCTACGGCTTCTTTGTCAACGGCCACGGCAAGGAGAGCGGCAACTACAACAAGCTTTCATGGCAGGATTCAGCGGCAACCGGCAACCCGGCGGCGCAGAGGAAGTGCTACCAGTGCCACGATACGACCTTCACGCATATAGGCAACTCCGACTCCGGCACGCCTCGGAACAAACGCCTCAAGTGGTGGGATACGACTGAGTACAACAACAAGACCTGCAAGCAGTGCCATGACGACGAAAACGCCGGCGCCGTGGCAACGGCTGAACCAAAATGGTATACAACGTATGCCGGGTGGCAAAGTTCCGCGCATGGGTCAACGGCCAAGGGGAACCTTGAATGTACCAAATGCCATGAGCCCCACGGCATGGGCGGGACTAATAAGCCAGCCATGACCAGGGAGCTGCGCGAGAACCTGTGCTACAACTGCCACACCGGCGACACAGGATCATGGATGAACGTCGTGAACAACGCGATATCAGGGCCCACGACCGCCACGAGCATCGAGCAGGCCTTCGGTCTCGCGGGCACCAAGCACCCTGTGGCCGAATACAAGGCTTTCCAAAAGGACGGCCTGACCTACAACCTCACCTGCATCTCCTGCCATAACGTGCATCTTGTTACAGGCAGGTACTGGGAGGCTGACCAAGGAAAAAGCCCTCTTACGAGGTTTTCCAATAAGACGGCCGTATGGGGCGACAAGGCCGGGGAAAAGATGTCCGATTTTGCCGGAAGCGGGACCTACGAAACGCCGCTCTATGACGTTGAGTTAGGCTCAAACTTCAGGGCAAACGTCATGCCGGACTATCCGTCCTTCTGCCTGGACTGCCACTCAAGCTTCGGCGGGTCGGGGTACGAGACCAGCGGCATAGAGTGGAACAACAACCCCCACGGCAAGGGACAGGCCGGCGTCCCCAACCAATACGGCGGCCACAACTACTGGACGGTCGGGATGCAGGGGTTTGACGCCATAACGCCGGGTTTCAAGGCCAAGAGAGGCAGAGGCGGCAGGGACTTTAACTATGCCCCGTGGGATCCGGAGAGGCGCTACGCCGGTGCCAACTTCACACTGGCCTGCGTCAACTGCCACGAGGTTCACGGCAGCAATCAAAACAGGATGCTGAGACCGGAGATCGGCTCCGGCAACCCCTGTATAGAATGTCATTTTGATAAGAGCGAAAACATGGGCGGCGGCCTGTTCGGGTGCGGCTCCGCCTCATGCCATCAGACCACGGACATCCACCGGCTCGCCGTGGGGCAGAACACATCAGGCGTAACCGCGATCTTCGACCGGGAACATACGGTGGACATCAGATTCGAGTCGGTCCGCGGCGGCTCCGACGGGGCAAACGGCTTTGCCGATGCCACCACCTCGTTCTCCCACGCCAGGTTATTAGACATGGGGAACAAGTCGCCCCTCATCATGGTGAGCGCCACGGGGTCCATAGGAAGCGACCAGGTTACCGTGATATTCTCGAAAGGGGTATACACGGACATGGGCTCAACCGGGGCCTTGGTGGCTTCGGACTTTACCCTCACCGATACCGATAATTCAAGGACAATAACGGGCGTGTCCCATACGGCAGGGGGAACAACGGCCGTATTGACATTGAGCGCGCCCCTCGACGACGTGAGCGACATAGGTGTGGATACAATAGCCGCCGCAACCGGAACCTCGATTTACGATGAATTGGATATCCCCATGTCCGCCACAGGTGTCATAATAACCGCTACATCTCTTGCCATAAAAAGCATCGTTGCAAGCGACTCCGCCGGGGCCGACGGCATCCAGGCCGGGGATAAGGTGGTCTTAACGTTCTACCAGCCCACCCAGGGGAACGCCATTAACGCGTCGAACATAGACACCGCCCTTGCCCTTTGGCCATTCCATACGTGGAAAGACGGGAGCGGCAATATCGGCAGCGCCGCATGGAACAACCCCACCAACGACACCCTGACCATAACCCTCAGCGCCGCCGGCGGGGTCCCGACGGTAGCCTCCGCCGACGCGGTCACCATCGACGGAACCATCAAGACTTTGGCGGGCGCGGGTATAACAGAATCCGCCCTCATATCCGGGACGTTTGACGTAGCAGGGAGCTTCGGCGGGTTGCTGGCCGGCGGCAGTGCGTGCTATGCCGGCGGCTGGTCCTGCGAGACATGCGACTGGCTGTCAACGGTCGCGTCGGTGCAGGCCAGGGTTGTCCCCGGCAAGGTCGGCAACGCGGTGCAGTTGGACGGGAACCAGTGCGTGGAAGTAGGCACGGATTCGTGCTACTCATCCACCGGCACCGCGCGCGCGACCGCCTCGGCTTACGAGTGGAAGAAGACCGGCACGGTAGAGGCATGGATATACCCGACGGAACTGACGGCAACGAGGTACGTCATTGCCTCCAACGAGCTGGATAACTACTATAACTACAGCCTTGAGATCACCAACGACTCAACCGACACAGAAAACGGACAACCGGCCGTATTTACGGACTACAGGCTGGTTTTCCGGTTCCACACGCCCACTGCGAGGGCGGTGTACAGCAGCCTGACCGTGCCGGTGAACCAGTGGACCCACGTGGCTGCGGTCTATGACGCGGACGCCTATGACGGCAAGGTGGTAAAGATATACATGAACGGCAAGGACGTGACCGGGGTAACGACATACAGTTACGGCAGATTATTCTCCCAGCCTCCCAGTGGGACACTGCTGTATCCATCGTCGGGCGCCAACTCGTCCAACACGCAGGAGTTAATGATAGGCTGCGACCCCGGCATCATTGACTATAGACCCGGCTATAGCTACGGTTTGAGGCCCTTTGCCGGGTTCAAGGGCAAGATAGACGAGTTCAACCTGTGGAACATCGCCAGGACGCCGGACCAAATCGCCCAGGACTGCGGCGCGCCGAGGATAGTCAGCGCAACCGGCGCCATAGGGAGCGCCCAGGTCACGGTGACCTTCTCGGAAGGGGTATACACGTCCACGGGCGCAACCGGGGCCTTGCTCCCTTCGGACTTTGCCCTCACCGATACCGATAATTCAAGGACAATAACCGGCGTGTCCCATACGGCGGGGGGAACAACGGCCGTATTGACATTAAGCGCGCCCCTCGACGCCGTGAGCGACATAGACGTGGACACCCTCGCCGCCGCAACCGGAAGCTCGATTTACGATGCCGGGGATATCCCCATGGACACCAGGGCCACGGTAATAACCGGCGTTTCTCCTTCCATAAGGAGCGTCATTGCAAGCGACGCGGGCGGGGCCAACGGCATACAGGCCGGGGACAAGGTGGTCATAAAGTTCTACCAGGCCACCCAGGGCAACACCATTGACAATGGGAACATAAACACCGCCCTTGCCCTTCCGAACGGCCATACATGGAACGACTGGAGCGGCAATATCGGTAGCGCCTCATGGAACAGCCCAACCAACGACACCCTTACCATAACCCTCAGCGCAACCTCCGGCGTCCCGACCGTGGCCCCCGGCGACATGGTCACCCTCGGCGGGACCATAAAGAGTTCGGGGGGCGCGGACATGATAGACGCCCACGTCATATCCGGGACCTTTGACGCTGGGAACTTCGGCGGGCTGCCGTCCGGCGCGGTCGCGTATTACAACATGGTCGAAGGCGCCGGGCTTACTGCCCACGACACCAGCGGAAACGGCAACGATGCAACCCTGAAAAACGGGGTCGCCTGGACGGGGGGCCGCGCGGGCACGGTCCCCAACAACGCTGTCTCCCTTAACGGCGGCAACAATTTCCTGGAGGCTCCCGACTCCAATTCCCTCGACCTGACCGACCAGGGGACCATAGAGGTCTGGGCAAAGAAGAACTCCAACAGGACATACCAGGCATATGTCGGCAAATACGCCTTCTCCGGGAGTCCCCTGGACTATTACGGCTACATGCTCGGTGACGCCAACGGCCAGATATCGCTGCGATGGGGCAGGCCACAAATAAGCGAGAGGGACCCCTGGGTTTCCGGGACTGACTATTACGAGCCGGAGGTAAAGGGCGCGGACTACAGGTATTATAAAGCCGGCCCCGAAGACTCGCTTATAAGCGATTGCGAAACCGCACCCGTGGGGCAATGGAACCATATCCTCGCCACCTACGACGGGGCAACGATGAAGATATTCCTGAACGGCCGCCTGATAAAGACCGGCAGCTACGTTAAAGCGGCCGTCGCCAACCCCTATCCCTTGAGGATCGGCGCCAGCGGCAGCGGAGGCGATTCATCCTATGAAAACGCCCTTGACGGTGCGGTGGACGAGGCCGTTGTCTACAACCGCGCGCTTACCAACGACGAGGCCAGGGAGAGGTTCGGCGCGGCCGTACAGCCGAGCGGCGCCATTGCCTCCGACGTCGGCGGGGCTGACGGCATCCAGACCGGGGACAAGGTGGTGGTCAAGTTCGACGGCCCGACCAACGGGGCGGTTACAACGGCGAACATCGGCACGGTCTTGTCGTTGAACAACGGCCATTCATGGGGCGCGGTACAAAGCGCTGTATGGTCAACCAAGGTATTCAGCAACGACACGCTTACGGTTACCCTCTCGTCGGGCGCCACGATCGACAAGGGAGACGTCATCACCACGGACGGCACGGTCATCAAAGACCGCAAGGGGAACGCCATAAGCGCCACGGTAAGCGTGAGCGGCAGGTTCAGCCCGTTGTCGAGCGGAGTGGTTGCCTACTATGACTTCAACGAGGGCACGGGCAACGTTGTCCATGACCTGACACCGAACGGGCTCGACGGCATCGCAATCGGCGGGGCTTCATGGATACCGGGCAGGAACGGCCAAGGCTATGCCCTTGATCTGGACGGCTCCAGCGGCTACGTGAGCGTGTCCGAGTGCGGCGACACCCCTCTTGACCTGATCAACAAAGGCACCTTCGAGTTCTGGCTGAAGAAAGACAGCCAGCCATGGAGTACCACGCGCATTGTCAGCAAGGGGGATGGGACTGTAACACCCGACTATCCGCGCGGCACATTAGGCTACGATTTCTATACGTACAGCAGCAGTGGCGTGGGGCTGAGTCTGACATGGGGCGGCGAGGGCGGCTCCAGCTCTACCTACAGCGATCCCTATCTGGACATTAACGGCGAGTGGAGGCACGTCGTTGCAACTTATGACGGAGGAAACGCCAGGTTCTACGTGGACGGCCAACCGGTCGGCGCCGGCGGCATGTCAGCAGGCGGAGTGAAAAGCAATGCCCCGGTCCTGTTCGGCGTTGACAGCGGCCTGACCAGCTATCTGGACGGCGCGATAGACGAGGCCATCATTTACAACAGGGCGCTTACCGGCGACGAGGTGAGGGAGAGCTCCGGAATCCCCTGGAAGATGAAGACAGCGGTTGCCTACGACATGGGCGGCGCAAGCGGCATACAGACAACGGACAAGGTCGTCATAACCTTTGACGGCCCGACCCAGGCAAACAGCATAAACGCGGGCAACATAGACGCCGTATTGAGCCTGTCAAACGGCCATACGTGGAAGAGCGGCAACGGCGGCCTGGGAAACGCGGCATGGAGCACAAAGACGTTCACAAACGACACATTGACGATTATTTTCAGCGATGCTGGCGGCGCGCCGAATGCAGCGGTCGGCGACACCATCACCCTTGACGGCGTTACCATAACCGACCACAAGGCCCGTCCGGTCCCGGTCGGTTCGGTCGTCGTTTCAGGCACATTCGGCCCGCTCTCCGCTGATATTGTCGGTTACTGGAACTTTACCGAGGGGAGCGGCACAGCCGCCAACGACTCTTCCGTCTACGGCAACCACGGCGCTCTCAGGGGTGACGCAGGCTGGACAACGGGCCAGGCCGACGGCGCCATATCGCTTGACGGCAGCGGCGCTTACGTCAACGTCAATGACTCCAATTCATTAGATCTCTCGACACGCGAGTACTACGCCATAAAGGCGCTTTCATCCACAAAGGCCTGGGCCGTGGGCCAGAGCGGCGCCATTGCGGAAGGCACGCGCACGGGCACGGACTTTAACCTGAACTGGACGGCTTCTTCCTCCAGCCCGACTACGAACCATCTCTATTCAATAGACTCGGCCTCGGCCACGGAGATGTGCGCGGTCGGCATGAACGGCACGATACTCTGGTACAACGGCTCGTCGTGGGGGGCTTCGTCTTGGACGAGCCCGGTCACGACAGACCTCTATTCAGTAGATATGCTCTCGGCTACGAGCGGCTGGGCCGTGGGCAAGAACAACGTCATCATCCGGTTCAACGGCTCAACATGGTCGCAGGTATCCATAAGCTCGCCCACCGCTACGTGGTCGCTCAAGTCCGTGAAGATGCTGTCCGCCTCCGAAGGCTGGGCGGTCGGCGGCGACAACATCGCCACGGCAGTAATCCTCAAGTGGAATGGAACCAACTGGACGGAGTTCTATACGACCACGGCCATCAACATGCTCAATTCCATTGACATGCTCTCATCCACCGAGGGCTGGGCAGTGGGGATCAGCGGCAAGATATTGAAGTTTGACGGGACAAGCTGGACGGAATTCACAAGCCCGACGCCTTATGACCTCTATTCAGTGAAGGCAATCTCAACCACGGAGGCGCTGGCCGTGGGGGCGAACAGGACCATCCTGAAGTTCAAGGACACGGCATGGACAATCAACTCCAATATCGCCGAGGTTACAGGCTATCCTATTCTCAGGTCGGTGGAATCGTATATCCTGAACCCCACAGAGATATACTACTCTGGAGGCATCCCATACATTGAAGAAAAGAGATGGGAGTACGCGGCCGGAGACGCCAGCACGATAATAGAGCACAGCGCAGGGACATTCCTGTCCGGCTCCCAGGCGGGGCAGGATACAGATTATTCATGGCATGGCCGCGACGCAGGCGGCTACGGCGGCGCGACCTTTGAGGTATGGGCGTGGAAGAACTCCAACAAGTACGACCAGACCTATCTGGCCAAGCAGTACCCTGACTCCACCGCCGCCGCCCCGATAAACTACAGGGTCAAGGACGAAGGCAGCACGGGCAAGCCCGCCTTTACAGTGGGCAGGGATTCGAACCAGGCAAACCCGGTTGTCTGCTCCGACGTTGCTCCGGTGGGTCAGTGGAACCATATCGTCGCTACAGGCACATCCACCCTGAAGATATACCTGAACGGCCAGCTCTGCGGCACGGGTACAGCCGGTCCGAGAGGCACGAGTTCTACATACCCGCTGGTGATAGGCACGGGGTATTACGGAGGCGCTGATTTCGACGGCAAGATAGACCATGTAACCATCTATAACCGGACGCTCTCCGGGGACGAGGTGTGGGCCAAATACGGCTCCAACTCCGTAAGCTTCAAGAGCGCCGTGGCGGACGACAACAGCAGCGGCGGCTCCGGCATACAGGCCGGAGACAAGGTAATCATAACCTTTAACGGGCCCACACAAGGTACAGCCGTCTCCTCCGCCAATATCAACACAGTCCTGAACGCGGCTGGCAAGACATGGCTTGACGGGAACGGCGGCGTTTCAGCCGTGTGGAGCACAACCGCCTTCACCAACGATACCCTGACCATAACGCTAAGCGCCACAGGCGGGGCGCCAACCGTAGCCGTGGGCGATACCATAACCTTGAGCGGCCTATATGACTCCCTCGGCAGGGCCATGACCGGCACGATTGCCGTAGCCGGAAGTTTCGGGACCGACACCTACGGCTGGACACTCGACACCTACTCGGAATGGACGGCAGGGTCCCTCATATCCGCAAAGCCCGCCAAAGACAACTGCGTGGAGCTTCAGAACTGGGACGTCCACACCCGTGAGATCAGGGGCGTTGACATGCTTTCGCCGACCGAGGGGTGGGCAGTGGGCGCAAATGGCGCTATCCGCAGGTGGGACGGCACGAAGTGGAAGGTATTCCCAAGTCCCATAGACTCCTCCGTCGGTTCCACGACGTGGCCCGCCGGTCTCTACGGCATAGACATGCTCTCATCCACGCTCGGCTGGGCGGTCTACGCCAACACGTCGTCCGGCTTGGGTAAGATGATCAGGTTCGACGGGACCAGGTGGTCCGAGGAGACAATCCCCTCTGGCACACCATCCCTCTATGTGGTGAAGATGTTATCGTCTACCGACGGCTGGGCCGCTGGAGCCAGCGGCACGATGCTCAGATATGACGGCGCGAGCTGGACCGCAGCCACCAGCCCGACGACCAGCGCCATTTATGCCATAGACGGCGTCTCTTCAAACGAAATATGGGCGGCAGGCTCAACCGGGACATCGATCTTCAAGTGGAACGGTTCAAGCTGGACGACCTACACGCTCCCCGCCTCGGCGAGCATCCGCTCCATCCACATGCTCTCTGCCTCCGACGGCTGGGCAGTGGGGAGCGGCGGCAAGATATTCAGATACAACGGCTCAAGCTGGTCTTCCGTAACCAGCCCGACGACGACCGCCCTCTACTCTGTGCGGATGGTCTCGTCCACGGATGGATGGGCAGTGGGCGGCGTAGCAGGCAGCGGCAGCGTCATCCTGCGCTGGAACGGCTCTACATGGAGTACTTACAACACGTACGCGTCGGTGAGCTATCTCTATGCGGTCAACATGCTCTCCACAACCGAGGGCTGGGCCTTGGGCTATGATGGGGCAATATTCAGATGGAACGGAAGCGCGTGGTCGGAATACGCCGGGGTCTACAGCGATTACATCTGGGATATGGTGTTTGCCTCAGACACCGATGGATGGGCAATCAGTCAGAGCGGAAAGATGCTCAGGTACAACGGCGCGGAATGGACCACTTACGCCAGCCCGACAACCAATTTGCTTTTTGCCATAGACACGGTCTCGGCCAACGAGGCCTGGTTCGCTGGGCCGAACGATTACTTCTGGAAATACCTCAACGGCTCATGGACGTCCGTTGCCAACGGGAGCGGCAAGTGGATGTTCGGCATTGACATGCTCTCCTCCTCCGCGGGATGGGCAGTCGGCTACGGGATAGCCAGGTGGGACGGCGCGAGTTGGTCGGGCGTCGCAAGCCCTACGGCCAACGTCCTGAATTCCGTCAAGATGTTGTCTTCCACCGAGGGGTGGGCGGTCGGCAACAGCGGCACTATCATCAAGTGGGACGGCGCGAGCTGGACAACGGTTGCAAGCCCCACAACACAGACTCTCACGGCCATTGATATGGTTTCTTCAACAAAGGGCTGGGCGGTTGGATACGACAATGCTACCAATAACGGGATCATGCTTGAATATAACGGCGTATCGTGGTCAATGCTTACTCTCCCAACTCCGACGACAACGACGATCGGCGCGCTGAGAGACATCAGGATGAGGTCGTCCACAGAGGGCATCGCGGTCGCAGGCAGCACAATGCTGGCCTATGACGGGACGTCATGGAAATATAGCCAAACTCCGACGGACGCCTCATACGCTGTTGCCTATACGCCTTCGGGCACGCCGTGGACCGCTGGATACGCTACCTTCATGGAAAGGGTCGATTACTTCCCAACAGGCACGGTTACCAACAGCCTTGACGCGGGGTCAGCGGTCTACTGGACAAACAGCAGCTTCTCAGCGACCCAGCCCGCCGGGACATCGGTCGCCTTCAGATGGGCCACGTCCGACGATAATGTCAACTGGTCGGCATGGACAACCAATTTCGCTTCACTTGCAAGTAGCAGGTACATAAGGCAGGAGGCGACCCTCTCCACAGCCAATGCAACTGTCACCCCGTCGTTGTGCAGTACAACGGTAGGATATAACACAACACTGTCCCCACCCAATCCGCCGACCATCGGGGCGGCGACAGGGTTGTCGGCCACATCCATCCGGTGGAACTTCACGGACACCGCCAACAATGAAACCGGGTTCAAGCTCCATGACGCAGACCATGCGGTCAAGGCAAGCTCCGCAACGCCGAACCTGACATACCTCGACGAGACGGGGCTTACGGCCAATACCCAGTATACGCGGCACGTGCATGCGTACAATGCTGTAGGCGATTCAGCGGGAAGCGGCGATGCGACAGGATATACCCTCGCGGCGTCACCGGATGTGACGCCGAGCAGGGCTGCTTCCTCATGGTCGAACAACGCGAACCTGACCTTTATGAACGCAGCCGGGTTCGGCGCGGGGGGTGTTCAGTACTACCGTTACGCATGGGATCAGACGGCTGCCCATACCTTTACCGGCGCTGAGACCCAGTGGACGAGCGGGACACTCACGACCGCTGCAACCGTGTCAGGAGGCTGGTATCTCCACCTCAAGTCGTATAACGCCGCAGACGCGGGGGGCAGCGCCCAGGATTACGGGCCGTTTAACTACGAGACAACCGCCCCTGGTCAGGTAACGGGGTTGTGGTCTTCCCCGGCCTCGCCAACCTCCGCCAACATGGGCTGGACCGCTACTTCCGACACGGGCGGCAGTGGATTGGCCGGGTATAAGGTGGAAAGGGCCATTGACATAAGCGGCAGCCCGGATACGTTTGCCCAGGCAGGGACAACAACCTCCAACACCTGGTCCGACACTGTGCTCCTTGCCAACGCCAGGTTCTGGCACAGGGTAAGGGCCTACGACAACGCCGGAAACAACGGGGCATATTCCACCGCCGTTTCCGTCATGACCCTCCCCGTGACTCCGAATGTGACATCCGACAAGACGGCTTCGACATGGTACAACACAACAGATGTGGTATTCACCAACGCCGCCGGGTTCGGCGCAGGCGGGGTGCAGTATTACAGGGCGGCATGGGACCAGAGCGCAACCTATACCTTTACCGGGACCGAGACCCAGTGGAGTTCCGGGACATTGACGGGAACAGCCACAGCGGACGGAAGTTGGTATCTGCACGTCAAGTCGTTCAACGGCGACAATATCGCAAATGGAACACAGACCTACGGGCCGTTCTATTACGACGGTACCGCTCCGACCGGGCATGGAAATTCATCCCCTGCCGACGGCGCCACGGGACAGGCAACCACAACTACGCTAAGCTCCACCATTGCCGTTGACGGCGTCAGCGGCGGGGTGCAGTATTACTTCCAGTTGGCCGCAAACAGCGGCTTTACCACGGGCGTCCAGACAAGCGGATGGCAGGCGGGCACGAGTTTTACCCCGGTTCTCGCGGGCAGTACGACCTACTATTGGCGCGTAAAGGCAAGGGACGCGGCGCTCAACGAGACGGCCTACACGGCCACATGGTCGTTTACCAGCGTCATCTTTGTGATCCCCGCAACCCCGACAATAGGCGCGCCTGCGGCATTGTCCGCTACGTCAATCAGGTGGAACTTCATTGACAACGCCACTGACGAGGAAGGGTTCAGACTCCACGATTCGGGCCACGTAGTTAAGGCAAGCGCGGCAACGCCTAATCTTACTTACCTCGACGAGACAGGGCTTACGGCCAACACCCAGTACACGCGGCACGTACATGCTTATAATGCCGCAATGGGGGATTCCATAGGGAGTCTCGACGCTTTGACGTACACCTTGTCGGCGTCTCCGAATGTAACATCCGACAAGACGGCCTCGACATGGTACAACACAACGGACGTGGTATTCACGAACGCCGCCGGGTTCGGAGCGGGCGGTGCGCAATACTACCGTTACGCATGGGATCAGAGCGCGACATACGCCTTTACCGACGCGGAAACCCAGTGGACGACCGGGACATTGACAATGACCGCAACGGCCGAAGGCGGTTGGTATCTGCATGTCAAGTCGTTCAACGGCGACAATATCGCCAATGGGATCCAAACCTACGGGCCGTTCTATTACGATATAACCGCTCCGACAGGGCTTGCCAATTCTTCCCCTGCCGACGGAGCGACCGGTCAGCCGACCGGCGCCGCCGTAACTTCCACCGTCGCGGCCGACAGCGGCAGCGGCGGGGTGCAGTATTACTTCCAGTTGGCCGCGGACAGCGGCTTTACCTCAGGCGTCCAGACAAGCGGATGGCAGGCGGGCACGAGCTTCGCCCCGGTCCTCGCGGCCACTACGACCTACTACTGGCATGTGAAGGCACGAGACGGCGTTCTCAATGAGACGCCCTATACCGCCGCGTGGTCGTTTACCACAGTAGCAGCAACAACGACACAGATGGGCGGGGCCATACAAGGCGTGTCCCTTAGCCTTACAACCGCTGTAACGACCCTTGCGGGATCGGCGGGACTCAATGGTTCAACGGACGGGACAGGTTCCGCCGCATTGTTTAATTACCCAGCCGGCATAACCACTGACGGGACAAACCTTTATGTGGCTGATTTCAGTAATCGCACAATCCGCAAGATAGTTATATCGTCCGGCGCTGTAACGACCCTTGCGGGCTTGGCCTTGACTTCCGGCTCAACGGACGGGACAGGTTCCGCCGCAAGGTTTAATTTCCCTTTCGGCATAACCACTGACGGGACAAACCTTTATGTGGCGGATAGATCTAATAGCACAATCCGCAAGATAGTCATATCCACGGGAGTTGTCACGACCCTTGCGGGCACAGCCGGGAGCACCGGTTCAGCGGACGGGACAGGTTCCGCCGCAAGGTTTAATAACCCTTACGGCATAACCACTGACGGGACAAACCTTTATGTGGCGGATACCCTTAATCGCACAATTCGCAAGATAGTCATATCTACGGGAGTTGTAACGACCCTTGCAGGCACAGCCGGGAGCACCGGTTCAGCGGACGGGACAGGTTCCGCCGCAAGGTTTAATCGCCCTTACGGCATAACCACTGACGGGACAAACCTTTATGTGGCCGATACCTATAATTACACAATCCGCAAGATAGTCATATCCACGGCCGTTGTAACGACCCTTGCAGGCACGGCCGGGAGTTCCGGTTCAACGGACGGGACAGGTTCTGTTGCTCGGTTTTATTACCCTCAAGGCATAACCACGGACGGGACAAACCTTTATGTGGCCGATACCTATAATATGACAATCCGCAAGATAGTCGCATCAACGGCCGTTGTCACGACCCTTGCGGGATCGAGCCCCGGTTCAGCGGACGGGACAGGTTCCGCCGCAAGGTTTTATAACCCTACCGGCATAACCACGGACGGGGCAAGCCTTTATGTGGTTGATACCGATAATTTCACAATCCGCAAGATTCAGTAGAAGTCGAAAGAACAAAGGAGGCTGGATTGCGCGCCGTGAGAGGATTATTTGATCAGGGGTGAGATATCTTCCGCGGCGTCTCTGTGCCGGAGAAGGACGCAAAGAAGTTCATTGTTACGCAGTCAGGAGTTTCCTCGCCGTATCAGGGAGACACGCCATTGGGCAAATAAGCCTTTGCTTTGCGTCAAGATTGAAAGGCCTATGTCTGCTTGTTACCCCTTGAGCCTTATTTGTATCAAGAACCAGATCGGACGGGCAGATAAAAGAAAGGACGAAAAGCAAGGTAGTCCGACCCCGCGCCATAAATCCGGCCATTATAGGGTTGTTACGGAAGCAGTGCCTGAATAAACACCCAGAGGCGTTTGTCTTTACGAACCCGCGCACAAAACAACCTTATTCAGATAGCGCCATGTGTCGGCTATGGCAGGCCGTAAAAAAGCAGGGCTACGATATTACGCTATACCAAGCGACGCGACACTCACTTGCAACACGGCTCTTAAAAAACGGCGCAGAACTCAAGAGCATCGGGGACATCCTTGGGCATACCGACATCATCACTACCCTTAAATACGCACACAGCGATATAGACAACCAGCGTGCAGCCTTTAGCCGCAGCAACCCCAAAGTAGCCACAATTTTCAGGATTGTCAAAAAACACTAACAAAAACGGATAGATATGGTCGGGGCGAGAGGATTTGAACCTCCGGCCACTTGCACCCCATGCAAGTGCGCTACCAGGCTGCGCTACGCCCCGATTTGTGAGTTAAAGTGAAACAAGCATCTCCCTTATTGAACACAACTCCTTTTTAATATCCCTGATGGTCTTCCTGTACGCCTCTTCGGTAAACGGAAGGGCCAACTGGCTCGTCTTGCCGCTCCTCGCATCGGGCCGTGTTTCCCTGACCTTGCGCTTCGCGCCGTCAAGAGTGAATTTTTCCTTGTACAGCAGGTTCTTTATCTCAAGTATCAGATCAACGTCTTTCCTTGTATAAACCCTCTGCTTTGCGAGCGACTTTTTCGGACTGATAATCTTAAACTCGCTCTCCCAATATCTTAGCACGTAAGGCTTCACGCGGGTTATGCGCGCAACCTCGCCTATCTTGAAGTAGAGTTTGTCTGGTATCTTCGTATTTGTCATGCGTCTGGACTCGGCATACATGGCGCATGTCCCTTTGCGGACGGATAAGCCTCAGGCCGTCTTTGCAACCGTCTTCACGGCCGTCTTTTCGTTAATGGCCTTTTTAAGAAGGGCGGACGCCTTGAAGGTCATCACCCTGCGCTCTTCAATGGTTATCTCGGAGCCTGTCTGCGGGTTTCTACCGCGTCTTGCGCGCTTCTCCCTGACGTTGAAGTTGCCGAAGCCGGATACCTTTACCTTGCCGCCCTTTTCCAGTTCGGTCTTTATGCACTCGAAGACCTCTTCGATGACCATTGCCACGTCCTTTTTGGAATAGCCCACCTTCTGAAAAACGCCCTCTACGATATCAGCCTTTGTCATCCGTAGCCTCCGCGCTTTAACTAACAGGCCGCTGAAAAACGCCCATCTGCGGCGTTGGCAGCAAAGCTCCTCACTGCGCCCAGCACCACTTTGGATTACGAAAGCATGTTGCTTGACAAATTCCTTCGTGTAGCAAAGTGGTGCTGGGCTCATTCGTCGCTCCTTGACGCCTTGCATCTGGCTGGGTTCCCATTGCGTCTTTTCTTCTATTGCAATGGGAAGATTTGAGCGGCCTTCGTCAACTTTGGGTTTTTCAGCAGCCTGCTAATCAGGCGCTTTTCGTCCCGGCTC
This sequence comes from Deltaproteobacteria bacterium, assembly GCA_016213015.1. Taxonomy (GTDB): domain Bacteria; phylum Desulfobacterota; class GWC2-55-46; order GWC2-55-46; family GWC2-55-46; genus JACRCE01. Next base: position 35,720 of record JACRCE010000013.1, read on the forward strand.
CCCTCATCTCAACGCCAAACCGTTCAACCGCAACTCCAACGACCTTTGCGTGAACAGCATCTACCTCATCGTTAGTAAGCGTGCGTCCCGATGCCCTGTAAACGATCCTTATCGCCATACTGCGCTTGCCGACAGGGATGCCTTTACCGTAGTATACATCAAACAGTTCAACCCTTTCAATAAGTTTCGTGTCTATTTCTTTTATCAGCGCGATTATCTCCTGATACGCTATCTTCTCGTCCGCTATGAAGGCAACGTCCCGCGTGGACTCCGGAAACCGAGCAATGGCGCTGTAACGCGGTTTCTCCCTTTGCGCGTCGAGCATGGCGTCAACGTCAAGCTCGAAGACGAACGAGGGTCTTTTAAGATCAAAGGCCGTTGCCATAGCGGGATGCACCTGTCCTAAATATCCGATGTCGCCGCCTTTGCCCATAAGGCGCACAACGGCAGACCTGCCGGGATGGAACATCTGGTTAGCCTCTTGAGGGACAAACGTTGCCTGATGTTCAGGCATCAAACCGGAAAGCAACCCCTCGACAACGCCCTTGATGTCGTAGAAATCAACGTCTTCCTTTGGGCTGTTCCATGCGTTGTTGCTGCGTGCTCCGTGAAGGAGACCGGAGAGCCGCCAGTTCTCCTTCACCGGTTGCTTTTCCGCGTCTCTTGAAAACACGGCGCCGAACTCGAATATCCGTACGTCGTCGTTTTTATGGGCAAGATTATATTTAAGCGTATTAAGGAGCGACGGGATAAGACTCGTCCGCATCACGGCTTGGTCCTCGGAAAGCGGATTGAGCAAGGCGGCTGCTGCGCCCGCCTGATGAGCGGGGAAGTCAGCGAACCTGCGCGGCACAAAGGCGTAGTTGATGGCTTCAAAAAAACCCGCGCCGACAAGATGGCCGCGCGCGCGCGCGGCTATAGATGTAAGCCTTCCGTGTTTGCCCCTTTTAAGTCCGGCGCTGACAGGAGAGGCCGGGATGTCGTCGTACCCGGACTTGCCGCACCTTGCCGCCTCTTCAACAAGGTCGATCTCAGTTAGTATATCCATCCTCCATGACGGCGGGACAACGGTTATGACGCCTTGCCCTGATGACAAGACCCTCATGCCGAGTCTTTCAAATATAGCGACGCACTCCTTTTCATCGAGGCTCAAGCCGAGTATCGCCTCCGCGCGTTTTACCCTGAAGGAGATCGGCGCAACATCCGGCCCTTTCCTATGGACGGCAACGTCTATCATGCCCTTTGCGACGGAACCACCGGCAAGTTCGGCTATCATCGCGGTTGCCCTGTCGAGCGCGTGAGACACGCCGTTAAAGTCAACGCCTCGCTCAAACCTGATAGACGCATCGGTCGAGAGGCCGGTCTTTTTGGACGCGCTTCTGACCGTCGCGGGGTCAAACCATGCGGCCTCAAGGAGTATGTTCTTGGTCGCGTCCGAGACCTCTGTGCCCTTGCCGCCCATGACCCCGGCGAGCGCAACCGGAGATGCGCCATCCGCGATCACAAGCATGGATGGATCGAGGGTGCGCGTCTTTCCGTCAATGGTAATAATGGTCTCGTGCTCAACGGCGCGGCGCACGACTATCTTTTTACCGCTCAGTTTGTCCAGATCAAAAGCGTGAAGAGGCTGGCCATATTCAAGGAGCACGTAGTTGGTAACGTCAACGATATTATTGATCGGCCTTACTCCGTGCGCCTCAAGTCTGCCCTTTAACCATTCGGGCGAAGCGTGTACCTTGAGCCCGGTTATGACGCGGCCCGCATATCTGCCGCAGGCAACGGTATCAAGCACGCTCACGGATACAAGGGACTCAACCGGCTCTCCAGTATCAGCGAGGCTTAGAGGTTTATCCTTCAGAGGCTCTTTGGTGAGCGCGCTTATCTCCCTTGCAACGCCCCTGACGCTCAAAAGGTCGGCCCTGTTGGGCGTTACGCCAAGCTCGAACATGTAATCGTTAAGGCCAAGCGCTTCCTTCAGGTCAACGCCAAGCGGCGTGTCATCAGGCAGTATCATTATGCCGTCGGAAGCGTCCTTCAAGCCAAGTTCAACCTCCGAACACATCATGCCCTGAGACTCTACCCCGCGTATCTTGGACGCCTTTATCTTAAACCCGCCCGGCAACTCAGCGCCGATACGCGCCAAGGCAACCTTGTCCCCGGGCTTCATGTTCTTTGCCCCGCAAACAATGGAGACCGTCTCGCTTCCCGTGTTGACATCGCAAAGACTCAGCCTGTCGGCATTCGGATGCTTGGCAACGCTCAACACCTCGGCAATAATGACGCCGGAAATGGCAGGGGCAAGCGAAGCGACAGACTCCACCTCTGTCCCTGACATGGTGAGCAAACGCCCGAGCGCGTTAGGCTCAGGCAGATTGCCGACGTATTCTCTTAACCAGTTGCAGCTGACTCGCATTGTGGCGCCTTATTTATGTAGTGCCGATGGATTTTGCGGCCCTTGACTATCCGACTTCGCCATTCAATCCACCCAGTATCTTTTCAACCTCCGCCTTCAGCAACGGCAGATTCTCTATTATCGTGTCCCAGACTATCTTAAGGAAGCTCTGATTAATTCTTATTTTGTCATTGCGAGCCCAGCACCACTTTGGATTACGAAAGCATGTTGTTTGATAAATTTTCTCGTGCAACAAAGTGGTGCTGGGTTGATTTCCTTGAAGACGAGATTGCTTCGCGTTGCTCGCAATGACTGGTTGGCGAATTAATCAGAGCTTCCTTAGATAAAGTAGTTCATTGCCGAGTATCCTCAATACCTCTTCCTTTGTCTTCAACGTCCTTCTCCTGCTCCGCGGATTATAGTTTGCAATCCAAAGCCCGTTTATTTCATAACTCGACGAGCGTGCATCATCGCCTGCTTCAGTTTCGCAACAAGGCAATAATCAAAACCGCAAGCCTTGGTTTTTCTCATCTTACATATACCCTCTAAAACTGCCTCAAAAACCTCAGATCATTCTCGTAAAAAAGCCTTATATCGTCAATGCCGTACTTGAGCATAGCTATCCGCTCTATGCCGAGGCCGAAGGCAAAGCCGGTATACTCTTCCGGGTCGTAGTTAACGGCCTTGAATACGTTCGGGTGTATCATGCCGCAGCCGAGTATCTCCAGCCAGCCGGTCTCCTTGCAGACGCGGCAACCATTGCCAGAGCATATAACGCAGGTGATGTCCACCTCCGCGCCGGGTTCGACGAACGGGAAAAAACTCGGCCTTATGCGAATGCCTACTTCGCCGAAGAGTTGTCTTAAAAAATCCATAAGCACCGACTTGAGATTTGCAAACGATATGTTCGTATCCACCATGAAGCCCTCGAGCTGATGGAACATGGGCGTGTGCGTAATGTCCGAGTCCCGGCGAAAGACCGCGCCCGGGGCTATGGCACGAATAGGCGGCTTTACCGACTCCATGACGCGAATCTGCACGGGCGAGGTGTGGGTGCGGAGGAGGAGATCGTCGCTGAAATAGAAGGTGTCCTGCATGTCCCTTGCGGGGTGGTTTTTAGGGATGTTGAGCGAAGCGAAGTTGTAGCGGTCAAGCTCGACCTGAGGCCCCTCGGCTATGTCGAATCCGAGGCCAAGGAATATATCCTCCACCTCGTTCATCACCTGCGTGATTGGATGAAGCCGTCCCGGCTGGATAAACCTTCCGGGCAGGGTTACGTCAAGCCGCTCTTTGGCAAGAGAGGCTTTTGCCCGGTCTGCGGCAAGCGCAGCCGAGCGGCTTTCCAGAGCCGCCTCGATCGCCTCCTTGGCGTTGTTTATGGCCTCGCCGACGGCGCCTCGATTATCTGGGGCAAGTCCGGGAAGTTCTTTGAGGAGGGAGGCGATAAGCCCCTTCCGGCCCGCGTACTTGGACTTCAAGAGTTGCAGGACATTCGCATCGTCTGCGGATGTTATCTCTGAAAGCGCTTCGCTCAGGAGCGATGAGAGCTTGTCCTGTACGCCGCCGGAGTCCGTCATGCGGCAAGCGATAACTTTGCGGTTGAGGCAACCTTTGAAAACCCTGCCGGGTCGTTTACCGCCATGTCGGCAAGGCACTTTCTGTCAAGCGCCACGTTTGCCTTCAAAAGACCGCTCATAAGACGACTGTAGGTGATACCGTTCATCCTTGCGGCCGCGTTTATCCTCGCGATCCACAGGCTCCGTATCTCTCTCTTCTTGGACTTCCTGTGGGCAAAGGCGTAAGCCAAGGCCCTGTCAACGGCCTCGCTCGCTATGCGATACAAGTGCCCCCTGCCGGCCCTGTAACCCTTGGCGGCCTTCAGGACGCTCTTTCTTTTCTTCTTGGCGTTTACGCCACGTTTAACCCTCGGCATCTCGCGTCTCCCTTTGATTGAAGGTTGCCTCTAAAAATTGCTATTTTTAGAGGCAACCTGAAAAATCATCATTTTATCCGCTGTATAAGAAACTTAAGCGAGCAACAGCTTCTTTATCGAGGCCTCGTGCGTCTTTGAGATATAGGCGGCCTTCCTAAGGCTCCTCTTGTTGCCCTGAGACTTTGGCGTAAGTATGTGCCGCGTCCCGGCCTTCCTGCGCTTGACCTTGCCGCTTGCCGTCAGCTTGAACCGCTTTGCGGCGCCCTTATTTGTCTTCATCTTTGGCATATCTATCACACCTCTTGGTTAGGCCGCTCAAAAAACCGCATCTGCTTTGTTGTCTCGTCGCTCAGAACTGCGCCCAGCACCACTTTGGCTTACTGAAGTATGTTGCTTTGCAGATTCTCTCATACAACAAAGTGGTGCTGGGCTCGCATCTGGGGCTTTTTGAGCGGCCTTAGCGTTTTCGGGCTTTACACCCTCTTTATTATTTACTCTCAGCTACAGCCTGTTGCGGCGCGGCAGACGCCGGCGCAACCGTTGTAGTCTGCGGCTTGATCGCCGAAGGGGCCACCAGCATGGTCATGGCGCGCCCTTCCATCTTGGGCGGCGCCTCTATGACGGCCGTTTCCTTCAACTCCTCGGCCACGCGCTTCAACATGCCCATGCCCAAACCGGTATGGGTAATCTCGCGGCCTTTGAAGGTTATCGTAACCCTGACCTTGTTGCCCTCGGCAAGGAATCGCTTTACGTTCCTCAGTTTGAACTGGAAATCATGCTCCTCGGTCTTGCCGCGAAGCTTCATCTCCTTGACCAATACGACCGTCTGCTTCTTCTTCGCGTCCTTGGCCTTCTTGCTCAACTGGTACTTGTACTTGCCATAGTCCATCATACGGCAGACCGGCGGGTTGGCCGTCGGGGATATCTCCACGAGGTCAAGCCCCGCGCCCTCAGCCGCTTGAAGCGCCTCCCGCGTGACCATTATTCCGAGCTGGTTGCCGTCAACGTCGAGCACGCGCACCTGCGGCACGCGGATCATCCTGTTAATCCTGATTGTTTCTTTAGCTATGAGGAACCACCCCTTCCAGTATTAAGGCTGGCTCTAAAAATCGCTATTTTTCCCGACCGTTACGTTACGGGCGTCAGGGCGAAAATAAAAAGTTCACGGATCAACTATATGTTCCGTTTTTTATTTTCGCTTCCATCGCCCAGCACCACTTTGGATTACGAAAGGATGTTGTTTTGCAAATCTCTTCGTGCAACAAAGTGGTGCTGAGGCTCGACCTCGGAAAAAATTTCTAATTTTTAGAGGCAGCCTTCAACGTTAAATGCCTTTTCACAACCTTGCATCACGAAAGCGTATTGCCCTGCAATCCTTCCCGCGCGACAAGCGGACGATTCTCGTCCTTTACGCGGCTTAAAAACTCATCTATGGTCATGGGCTCAAATGTCTTTGACCCCATCGCCCTTGGAGCCGCCTTCCCGTCCTTTTCCTCGGCGTCGCCTATGACGAGCTGGTACGGAATCTTTCTAAGCTGGGCCTCGCGTATCTTGAAGCCCAACTTTTCATTCCTCATGTCAAGCTCGACGCGGATGCCGCTTTGCTTGAGCCTTGCGCGCACCTTTTCGGCGTAAGCGTTGTTCCTATCGGTTACGGTCATGACTATGGCCTGCACCGGCGCAAGCCACAACGGAAACGCTCCGGCGTAATGCTCTATAAGACAACCGAAGAACCGCTCAAGAGAACCCATGAGCGCCCTGTGTATCATTATGGGACGCTTTTCGGCTCCGGTCTCGTCGCGGTATGTTACGTCGAAACGTTCAGGCAGATTGAAGTCCACCTGTATGGTGGAACACTGCCATGCCCTGCCGAGCATGTCCTTTATCTTTACGTCTATCTTGGGGCCGTAGAATACGCCCTCGCCCGGATCAATCGCATAAGCAAGGCCGGTCGAATCAAGCGCCTTTTTTAAGGCGTCCTCGGCCAATGCCCAATTCTCCAACTCTCCAACGTACTTATCGGGCCGGGTGCTGAGATAGATGTCGAACTCATTAAAACCAAAAGCCTTGAGAATGTAAAGCGTAAAATTCAGTACGCCCTTTATCTCGTCCTTCAACTGAGCCGGGGTCATGAAGATATGCGCGTCGTCCTGCGTAAAGCCCCTGACCCTTAAAAGCCCGTGAAGCGCGCCTGAACGCTCGTACCTGTACACGGTGCCAAGCTCCGCGTATCTTATCGGCAGGTCCCGGTAACTCTTCAAACCGCTCTTGTATATCTCAATATGGAACGGGCAGTTCATGGGCTTGACTATGTAGTCTTGCCCCTCCACGTCCATCGGGGAAAACAGATTCTCCCTGTAAAAATCCCAGTGCCCGCTCGTCTTCCACAAGCCGACCTGTGCGATGTGCGGCGTGTAGACCAAGCTGTAATCGTTGGCGACGTGCTCGGCCTTCCAAAAATCCTCTATAACGCGCCTGACCGTTGCCCCGGCCGGGTGCCAAAGGGTGAGTCCCGCGCCTATGTCGTCGGAGGTTGAAAAAAGACCAAGCTCGCGCCCAAGCTTTCTGTGGTCTCTTTTTTTAGCCTCTTCAAGCCTCGTTAGGTGCGCTTCAAGCGCTTGCTTCGATGCAAAGGCCGTTCCGTATATCCTCTGGAGCATACGGTTCTTTTCCGAACCCCTCCAGTATGCCCCGGCAAAACTCGTGAGCTTGAACGCCTTTATCCAGCCGGTTGACGGAACGTGCGGCCCGCGGCACAGGTCGATAAAATCGCCCTGTTTATAAACGCATACCTCGTCCGCCTTTAATTCCTCTATAATCTCCTTCTTGTACGGCTCACCCATGCGCTCGAACAACGCGAGCGCGTCGCTTGAGGAAAAGGTCTCGGCCACGAACGGATAATCGGCCTTGATTATCTCCTTCATCCCGGCTTCTATTGCAACAAGGTCTTCTGGAGTGAACGGCCTGTCAACGTCGAAGTCGTAATAAAAGCCGTCTTCAATGGCCGGGCCTATGGCAAGACGCGCATCCTTACGGAGCGACTTGACCGCCTGCGCCATTACGTGGGAGGCGGAGTGTCTGAGTATCTCAAGACCTTCCTTCGTGTCAGAGCCTATCGGCTCGATAACGGCCTCGCCGTCCTCAAGCACGTCCTTGAATCCCCTTGCCCGTCCATTCACCTTTACTGCAACCGCGTTCTTCAACGCGGCCTTGTCAATATCCTTGATAACGTCAAGTACGGTTGTCCCTTGAGCGTATTCGCCTTCTTTACCGGCCAGTCTTGCGCGTATCATTACAGCGACTTACCTCTTAGTAACCGCGATGCGCGATGAAGTAATATTTTTTGCAGGTCTTCTGTTTTTTCACGGTCACGGTTCACGGTCGCGGTTCACGGCCTTATGATGGTAGGCACGGGCGGTTTCGAACCGCCGACCTCTACCGTGTCAAGGTAGCGCTCTACCCCTGAGCTACGCGCCTGTCGTAAGCCTTGTGCTTTCAAACCTTAAAGCCGTGGTAACGTGGCAAGCGCTTGAAAGAATATGGAATATTATCATAACCGGACATGGTGTCAAGCGGAAAATGTCTGAAAATGCCGACGGAAGATGCCTGTAGCGGTTTTTTCAGAAGTGGCGGTGAATATGACGCGCTTCATTCTTCCCTGAATACTTCCTCCATCGGGATGCCTTCCAGTTTTCCTTCCCGATATGCCTTGAGTCTCCTTTCCGCTTCCTCGGCCCAGATTTCATCCAACTTCTTGTCCGGCTCATCCAAGCTCTTTATCAGGCCCTCGACCAAGGTAAACCGTTCATCTGGTTTTAGTTTCATCGCCTCATCCAACAACTCTTTCATGCTCATCGCAAAAGCGCCTCCAATCTTCACGGTCACGATTCGCGGCCTTCAAACAGACAGCGTGGCGACCTCGACTAAATTATGCTTAACGCGGGCGTCGTCAACTATCTTTTCTAACTTCCCGGCGACGTCGTCACCTATCCAATCCGCGCCGCACTGAGGGCATACGGCGGCAGGCACGTCTCTTACCACCACCACCCCAAAACCCAATTCAACGGTAAACGTGGTCTTTCCGTCTTTCTTTGCCCCCCCGCAAAACGGGCAGATATCAGGCGCGGGCGATCCCTTCATGTCCGCCTCCTTGTCTTATAATCGGATTCAAAACAATCTAAATCCGGATTATAGGCCGTAATAATAAAAGACCATCCGGACACATGGTCGAGCGCAACGACAACGTGAAGAGGCTCAAGCCCAAGCCAACCGAAAAATAACGCGCTTGGATACGGCTTGTCGTCGGAATACTCTTCTATAATCTCTCCACACAATAAAACGTCTTTAACGGCCTTCCTTGAAGGCCTTCTCTCCAACATCCGTTCCAAGGCATGACGATGCCATACGATTTTGCTATTTTTTATGGCACTGCCAAGTAAAACCCTGTCCATTAGCACAAATATACTTTATATTAAGCCTATCCGCAGCGTCAAGACAAAAAAGTCTTATAAAAATCTTAACGGACTATTCCGAGAGCAAAAGGTGTCAAAAATGGGTCAGGTCTACTTTATTGCCATCTTCATAATTATTCAATGTCAAGAAAATAGACCTGACCCCTTTTGCTCCGTAGAGATATTGATTATTATTTAGGCATGTTTTGTCGTGAGGTAATTATCCCAAGCCAGTATCCTTGGTTTTTCGCCACGATAGATACTTGGCACGATAGTTGCATACTTAATATAGCAATAGATGAAAACATAAAAGAGAGGCGCGGCGCAAATCAATGAAGAAATTCTCGTGTCCGTACTGCGGCGTAGGATGCGGTCTTGCCTACGCAAACGGGCGTATAATTGGTGACAAGAAACATCCGGCGTCGTTTGGCGACGTATGCAAAAAACCGCTTTACTACCATAAGGTCATTGACAAGGGCAGGATACCATATCCCATGTACAGGGAGCATAAAGGCCGCGACTTCCAAAGGATAAGCTGGGAACGCGCCTATGGAATAATCGCCGACAAGCTCTCGACCCTAAGCGCAAAAGAGCTGTATTTTTATCTGTCCGGCCAACTACTCACTGAGGATATATACGTCATAAACAAGTTCGTCAAGGGCTGTCTCAAGACAAACAACATAGACGCCAATTCCAGACTCTGCATGGTATCCGCAGTGGCGGCGTACAAGATGGCCTTCGGCTCAGACGGGCCGCCCGGTTCATATGAGGATATCGACGACGCCGACTCCTTTGTGTTCATAGGCTCGAACGCGAAGTGGACATTCCCTGTCTTGTTCAAAAAAGTCATGAAAAGGAAACGGGCATTCCCTGACGCCAAGGTGGTAACCATCGACCCGGTGAGAACGGAGACGGCAGGGGATTCGGACCGCTTCATACAGATAAACGCAGGCACGGACGTCGTGTTCTTGAACGCGGTGCTTAATATCCTTTACAGGGGGAATGCCCTTGATCGCGAATTCATCGCGAGCTGCACGGAAGGCATCGAGGCCGCGCTGGAAGAGGCCGGCAAGCACACCCTTGCGACCGCGATGAACATCTGCGGGGTGAGGGAGGAAGAGTTCCATTACGTCGCCGATTTGTTTGCACATAGCGGCAAGCTCTTGTCCTTTTACTGTCAGGGGGTAAATCAATCGTCGAACGGCACCATGAAGAACCTCGCGCTGCTGAACCTCCATCTCGCAACCGGCAGGGTCAACGCTGGAGGAACCCCCTTTTCTTTAACTGGCCAATCCAACGCAATGGGCGGCAGGGAGGTCGGGTATCTAGTCTACGGCCTCCCTGGGTACAGGGACGTAAGGAACGCCGAGGACAGGGAGTACATGGAGCGATACTGGTCCATCGGCAACGGGAGCATAAGCCCAACGCCTGGCAGGAGCATACTACAGGCCGTAACGTCGGATCGCACAAAACTTTTCTGGGTTACCGGCACGAACCCGGCGGTCTCCATGCCGAATCTCAGAGAGGTGAGAGGCGCGCTCGGCGAGAGTTTCCTTATAGTTCAGGACGCTTACTTCAATGACACTGCGGGCCTCGCCAATCTCCTGCTACCGGCCGCCCAGATCGGCGAAAAGGATGGCGTTATGACAGGCTCCGACAGGCTTGTAACGCTGTGTGAAAGGTTTATCAAGCCGCACGGAGAATCCAAGCCGGATTGGCTGATATTTTCCGAGTTGGCAAGGCGCATGGGCTTTGCCCGCCAGTTCTCGTACGAGCGCTCCGAGCAGATATTCATGGAGTATAGAGGCGCAACGGAGGGGAGGCTGTGCGACATATCCGGCTTTGGATATCACGACCTCCCGAGGAGGTGGGGCGGAAAATGGCTTTACAAAGACCTGAAGTTTCCAACGCCGTCCGGCAGGGCGCGTTTTGTGCCCGCTGAGTTTCTTCATCCCATTCATGAAGGCGCCTTCGTTATGCTGACGGGAAGGAGTAAGAACCAGTGGCACACCATGACGAGAACAGGGAAGAGCCATGAGCTTTTATTGGGTGAAGAGCCTTATTTGCTTATCAACCCTCATGACGCCGATGAGTTGAGCATAAGAGAGTTAGACACGGTGTCCATAAGGTCGGCCAACGGCGTCGTGGAGAGAAAGGCGCTGCTCGGCGACGTGAAGAAGGGGCATCTGTTCGTCCCCTTTGGATTCCCTTCCGAATACGGAAAACCTGTCAACGTCGTTGTCAGCGACAGACAGGACCATGTATCGGGACAGCCTGATTTGAAGTTTACCTACGTCCACCTTTCCAGAGCAACGGCATGACCGCGCGCGCCGCAAAAAACAACCCCTGTGCCGTTTCATTGCACGGGGCACGGGGGTTTTCTACGGTTAAGAGAGGCGTTGAACCTCTCTCTTCAGGCGGCCTTCTTGCCCTCTTTGATGCCTTCCTCGGTCAGCATAGGGGGTCGGGTCTGCTTTATTGCCATCTTCATAATTATGTAATGTCAAGAAAGTAGACCTGACCCCTTTTGCTTTTATCAATGCCTTAGTCACGGCCTTATCGCCCGCTTTACGCCCCTCAGGTCGTCGAACAACGAATAGACCACCGGCACGACAAGCAGGGTTACCAGCAGGCACATCGCCTGACCGCCGACTATTACTATGGCCATTGACGCCCTTGACATGGCGCCGTCGCCCCTTGCAAGGGTTACCGGCAGCATACCCGCGATGATCGCAAGCGTCGTCATGAGTATGGGCCTCAAGCGCACCTTGTTTGCCTGCATCTGCGCCTCCATGCGCTCCATGCCGCGCCCTCTGAGCGTGTTCGTGTAGTCGATCTGAAGTATGGCGTTCTTCTTCACCACGCCTATGAGCACGAACATGCCCATTATGCTGTAGATATTCAGGGACGAACCCGCGACTATCACGCTCAGGATGCCGAACGGGATGGAGAGGAATATCGAGACCATTATCGTTATGGGGTGGACGTAGCTTTCAAACTGCGCCGCAAGCACCATGTAGATGAAGATGAGGCTCAAGACGAACGCGATCATGAAGTTGAAGAACGCCTCCTTCATGAGCTTTGCCCTGCCGAGATAACTCGTCGAATACCCTGACGGCATGTTCATCTCCTTTACAATCTTGTCGGCCTTGACGGCAGCGTCGCCGAGCGCCATATCGTGCAGGTTGGATATGACCGTTATCTGCCTCTCCTGTCCGTACCGGTCTATCTGCCCGGGACTGGCCCCCTCTGCAAACGTCGCCACGTTGGAAAGTTTTACGAGCCCGCCTCTGGCCGACGGGACGGTGAGGTCTTCAAGTCCCTTTGCGTCTTTTCTGTGCTCCGGAGAGAGCCTGAGCCTTACGTTGTACTGATCCGCGCCCTGTCTGAAGAGGCCGACCTTCTCGCCTCCCACCATCGTCCTCAGGCTCGACGCTATGGTCTCGGCCTTTATGCCGAGATCGGAGGCCCTGCTTCTGTCAAGACGCACCTCTATCTCGGGGCGCTTGTATGCCTGACCCGTGTCCACGTCTACAAACCCGGGTATGGCCTTGAATCTTTTTACGAGTTCGGTTGAATATTCATCGAGCTTTTTAAGCTCCGGACCGCGTATGACGAGATTGAAAGGCGTTGACTTGAATCCGCCGCCGGAGATCATGCCTATGTTCTGAACGCCTATCCTCAACCCCTTGAATCCCTTCAATGCGCCCCTTGCCTCCTGCATTATCTGGGCCTGACCTCTCTTGCGCTCGGACAGATGCACTAACCCGACGTAGATTGAGGCGTCCGTAACGTTCGTCTGGTACTGGCCCCTTACGCCGATGTTGGTGAATATGCGCTCGACCTCGGGTATCTTTTTCAACTCCGCTTCAACGTCTTTAAGGAGCGCGTCGCTCCTTAAAAGAGACGACCCCGGCGGTGTCTCGACGATAACCTCGAACTCGCTCATGTCGTCGTCAACCACGAACTCGAACTTGGCCATCTTGCCGAGAGGCGCTATCGACAACAAGATGGCGGCGGAGGCCAGCACGACGATAAGCCTCTTTCGCAGACACCAAGCAAGGAGTTTCAGGTAAACGCCCCGCAGGCACAAGTACAGGCGGCTGTCTTTCGCATGGCCAAGAGAGCGGGACCGGCCTATAAGCCTTGATGAAAGCATTGGCGTAAGCGTGAACGAGACGAGCAGGGAGATCATTATCGCAAAGGCCGCCGTCAGCCCGAAACTCTTCCAGAACCTGCCCACGAGGCCGGACATGAAGGCAACCGGCAGGAAGATGACCACGAGGGAGAGCGTTGTCGCCATGACGGCGAGCGCGATCTCCCGCGTGCCCTCTATGGCCGCGTCGAACGCGCTCTTGGCCTCGTCTTCGGCGTGCCTGAAGATGTTCTCAAGCACTATGATGGCGTCGTCAATGACTATGCCCGTGCATACGGAAAGGGCAAGCAGGGTCATGTTGTTGAGCGTAAAACCCATATAGCGAAGGACTGTAAATGTGCCGATAATCGAGGCGGGGATGGCGAGGGCGGCCACTATGGCGGCGCGTATATTCCTTATGAAGAAAAGTATTATGAGGCTTGCAAGGAATGCGCCCTCTATAAGGTGCTTTTGCACCTGCGAGACGGCGAGCTTGATGAATCTGGATTGATCCGTTACCACCTGCACGGAAACGTCGGGCGGCAGGGACCGGCGTATCTCGTCAAGGCCGGCCTTCACGCCGTCAACGACCTTTACCGTATTCGTCCCGGACTGCTTGCGTATGAGAAGAGACACCGCGTTTTGCCCGTCAAGCCGCGATATGGTCCTCGGCTCTTCCTCGGCGTCGAGGGAGGCGCCGATATCCTTGATACGCACCGGCGCGCCCTTGTAATCGGCCACGATGAGGTCTGAAAAATCATCGATAGTCTCAAGGCGCGCAAGGGTGCGAACTCCTGTTTCGCTCTCTCGCCACGTGAGACGGCCTCCCGGGACCTCGGCGTTTTGCCGCCTTATGGCGTCCTTGACCAGGGCAATGGACAGGCCGTAAGCCTTGAGCCTTTCCGGGTCTATTACAATCTGCGCCTCGCGCACCCGTCCGCCCACGACGGTGATAGCCCCTACGTCCTTTACGACCTCAAGCTGTTTTTTAAGCCTCTTGTCCGCAAGCTCGGTTATCTCCCTCTGACTCCTCTTGCCGCTCACCACGAGGCTCATGACGGCGGAGGCGTCCGGATCGAACTTTTCTATCACCGGCGAATCCGTGCCCGGCGGAAGCTGGGCAACGATGGCGCCGACCTTTTCCCTTACCTCGTTGGCGGCGACGTCGATGTTTTTTTCAAGCAGGAACGTCGCAAAGACCTGCGACTGGCCCTCTATCGTCGTGGAGCGCAGTTCGTCCATGCCGGCGATGGTGTTTACGGCCTCCTCGACGCGCTTGGTTATCTGCGTCTCCATCTCCTCCGGACTTGCGCCTTCAAGCCGCGTCGTGATGGTTACGGTGGGCAGGTCCACCTTCGGAAAAAGATCGACGCCGAGTTCCATGTACGAGGCAAGGCCGAGCACCACGAGGCTCGCTATGAGCATCGTGGCGAAGACCGGCCTTCTTATACATATCTCATAAAGCGACATACCTAGTTAGGGTTGACTACGGTTCATGGTTAACGACGATTAGAGACGGTTCAGGGTTGACCTTGAACCGTCTTCAACCTTCTTCTCAACGCTTACCGGCGCGCCGTCATATAGATTGGAGAGATTCGATATTGCCACGGTCTCGCCGGCCTTCACGTCTCCGATTATTTCAATCATACCGGGCGCGCCGGACGCGGCCTGCCTTGGGATGATCTTTACAAGTTTCTCTTGCGCGACGGCGCCCCGTATGACGAACACCTTAACAACGCCAGCGGACGAATATACCGCGGCCTCCGGCGCAAAAACGGCCGAGGCCTTATCATCGGTAATGATCGCAGCCTTTGCGAAGTAACCCGGCTTCAATGAGCCGTCTTCGTTGGGGCTGATTGCCTCGACCTCAAGCGTGCGCGTATCGATATCCACCGACGGACTTACCCGTTCAAGCGTCGCGCCAAACCGCCTGTCCTTGAAGGCGTCAACCGTTATCCGAACCCTGAGCCCCTTTTTAATATCCGGCGCGGCCTTTTCCGCCACTGTCCCTCTGAACTTGACCCGTCCCTTTGAAACTATGGTAAAAAGGATCGCCTTATCCCGCACCGACTCGCCTTTGGAGACGTGCCGCTTTCTTATCACGCCGCTTATCGGCGCGGCTATCATCGTATCATGCAGACGCTTCTTCATAAGCTGCGCCCGCGCCTCGGTCTGCTTCAAACGCGCCTGAGCCTCGCTTGCGCTCGCAATTGCCACGTCATGCTCTCTTTCGGATGTCATGCCGATTTTGAAGAGCTGCTCATATCTCTTGAGGCTCGCCTCTTCCTTTTCAACGGTCTTGATCGCCGTATTGCGAGCGGCCTCGGCCTCGGCAAGATTAAGACGCGCCTCTCTATCGTCCAATACCGCCAGCACGTCCCCGTCCTCCACCACGTCGCCGAGGTCGGCCAGCATCTTGTCCACGGTTCCGGCGGTCTCGGAACTTACCGTTGCCTCGTCAAACGGATATATGCTGCCGATTGCCTGAACGCTCCTCTCGGAGCGATGAGCCTCTATCGAGGCCGTCTTGACCTGCATTACCCGCTCGGTCGCAGGCGCGGCCCCTTTTTTCTCAACATCGCCTGAACACCCGACGCTCGAAATAACGACGGCGACAACGAACGGATAAAAATGAATATCTCTAAAACCGCGCATATAACTATCCCCTATTTTTCAAGCTCCTCGAGAAGAGAGCCTATTACAACCTTGTATTCCAACTTCGACAACTCATAGTCATACGTCGAATTCATTAAGGAACTCTGCGCCGATATCAGCGTCGCGTCCGCGTCTATTATATCCACCGTGGTTGCAAGACCGTACTTGAACTGCTCGAAGACCATCTTGTAATCCTCCTCGGCAAATGCGTTCTGCCTTTTGTAAGACTCGATAACCGCCTTTGCGGTATTCATGCGATTTACGGCCTCGGTGATCTGCAAGGCGATGTCGCGCTTCAAGGCAAGCCGCTTGAAGTCCGCCTCCCTTGCCTTGCTCCTTGCCTCGGAGACCTCGGCAATCCTCAACCCCCCCTCGAATATCGGAAAGGTCAGCACGGCCGCGCCGTATACGCTCTCCTTCTGGAAGAAGGTCGTGTGAGGCTCCTGTTCCTTCCATGAGTATGCGCCCTCAAGCCTGAGCGACGGATAATAACCGCTCTCCGCGTAATCAACGCCCGCTTCAAGGGCGTCCTTTTCAAGGATGCTTTGCCTGTAATCGAGCCTGTCGGCATACGCCGCCTTTATGGCGTCCTCATGACTATGAATCGGCAAGGGCTTCAAGGGCGGTTCAACCGGATCGAAATCCTCGGTTATGCCTACAACCCTTTTAAGAAGATTTCGCGCATTCACGGCTTCACCGTCGGCTTTAATAAGGTCGGCCTCGGCTCCGGCTGCCACGGCCTCCGCGCGAAGCGCCGCGGACTTGGTAAGCTCTCCAACCTTTAGCCGCGCCGTGGCCACCTTCCTTCTTTCATCGGCCCTTTTAAGCGCCGCCTTCTTTATCTCCACGTCCTTCAACGCCTTCAGCGCCCCGAAGTAGGCGCGGGCAACGGCGCGCATCACGGCCTCCCGCGCGGCATTGAAACCAAGACGCATCTTGTCGAGGGTCGAAGCGGCTTGGCGTCTGGCCGCCCATTCGCGCCCTCCTGAATATAAAGGCTGAGTAAGTTTGACGTCGATGCGGGAGGAATCATCAGGCTGGATGGTGAACGTTCCCGACTTGACCTCTTTTGAATAAGCGGTATAACTTCCCTCGGCGTTGAGTTTCGGAAGGAGTTGAGAGAACGCCTTGTCATAATTGGCGTCGGCCTGAACAATCCCCTCTTCGGCCATCCCGACGTATTCATGGTTTTCGACGGCAAGGCGGTATGCCTCGGCCAGGGTTACGACCCTTTTCGAGCCGTCCGCGACGCTCGGCGACGGAAAGACTAAAAGTATAAGCGCGGCAACTACGGTTGACAAAAGAGCGCCAGGCGTCATATCATCTCCTCCTCATGCCTTCAAAGAATATATCTACGAACGCATCTACCGCCTTTGCGTTGGGCCTTTTGTAGTACCGCTTCAATCCGTAGACCTCCTGAGAAAAGCTGTAATGGAGCACCATGCCTACGAGCGCCCTCGCCGCAAGGGATGCGTCCGTTTTCCTGAAAACACCCTGCTTTATGAGCGCCTTGATTTGCGCCTCCAGAAACTCTATGAACTCAAGCCCCTTTGTCTTTATGAATATCTCGGACAGGTCGTGGCCTTCAAGCGCGCTGTAGGTCAGGAGGCGCAAAAAAGCGCTGTCCTTCTGATGTTCGGATATGAGATATGAGGCCACCGTTGAAAAGACCTCCCTGCCTTCGACGCCCTTTAGTTTGCCGTACAGGATCGACTCGCCCTGTTTATCGTTGCAACGGGCGTCTATGATGGCTGTGTACAGGTCCTGCTTCCTTGCGAAATGCCTGAATATGACCGCCTCGCTGATTGACGCCTTTTCCGCTATCTCCCGCGTGGTGGTGCCCTTGAAGCCCTTCTTGGCAAAGAGCCGCATCGCCACCTTGACTATCTGGGAGCGCCTGTCCGGCCCGCTCATCCTTGTCTTTCCGATATCGTCGTTTTTCATGCCCGCCTTTTGGACGCCTATGTAAGTAAGCGCTTACTCTACACCATGTTCGAACGGACGTCAAGAGGTTCAACGCGGAAAAATATCCTTTTCAAGGGCGCCTGCTGAAGATTCCCGGCAAAACGCCGATCGCTCGTTAAGGAAGCTCTGATTAATTCGCCGACCCGTCATTCTCGCGCAGCGTAGAATCTCGTCTTCAAGGAAATCAACAACTTAGAGATTGCCGCGCCCAGCGCCACTTTGTTGCACGAAGGAATTTGCCAAGGAACACGCTTTCATAA
>JACRCE010000086.1 GCA_016213015.1 Deltaproteobacteria bacterium
CACCACTTCGTGCCGAAAAAGTGTATCGTTTGACAAGTCTCGTATTGCGAAGTGGTGCTGGGCGCAATAAGACGGGCTTCAAAGAGAGCGTGAGCTTCCTTACCGGGGCTAACCGCGCTTTTGCGGTTGGCCCAATGCTCATATATTATCATATATGCTCCGCTTTTTGTTTTCGCCCTTCCTCGAACTCGGAAAAAATTTCTAATTTTTGGAGGCAACCTGCTATCCCTTTATATTGCCTATAGGGACAAGCCGCGCAACGCGCCGTGCGAGTCCGGCAAGCTCCGTTGCCTCAACCACGTCGTCTATGTTCTTGTAGGCGGCCCCTGCCTCCTCGGCAAGTCCGGCAAAGGATGCCGTCCGCACGTAGATGCCTTGAGCCTCCATGTCTTTGGTGAGCTTGTCGCCCCTGAAGAGTCTTTTTGCCTGATGCCGACTCATGGTCCTGCCGCTGCCATGCGCCGTTGTGTAGAACGAACCAACGCCGCTTTCGACGCCGGCGCACAGGTAAGAGCCTGTCTCCATGCTCCCGCCGATGATGACCGGCTGGCCGAACGTCTTGTAGCGCTCCGGCACGCCGTCCATGCCGGGGGCAAAGGCGCGCGTCGCGCCCTTTCTGTGAACGAGCAGTTCCATCGGCCTTCCGTCAACTTCGTGCGTTTCGAGTTTGGCCGTGTTGTGCGTAACGTCGTATACCTGCTCCATGCCGAGTTCCTCGGGAGATTTCCTGAACACGTTGGAAAAGACCTCGCGTATCCGGTGAAGTATCACCTGACGGTTTGCAAAGGCCATGTTCACGGCGCACTTCATGGCGGCAAAATAATCCTGCCCCTCCTTTGAATGAAACGGGGCGCAGGCAAGCTCGCGGTCGGTCGCAGCTATGCCATACTTTCTTCCCATTACGTCAAGAAAGATCTTTAGATAATCGGTGGCCACCTGATGACCGAAGCCCCTGCTTCCGCAGTGAAACATCACGACCACCTGATTCGGGATGGTTATGCCGAAGGCGTCGGCCAGCCGTTGGTCGAAGATATTTTCCGGTTTGGCCGCCTGAATCTCGCAGTAGTGGTTGCCTGAGCCGAGTGTTCCCAGCTGATTGATGCCGCGCTCGATCGCCTTTTTGCTCACCTTTGAGACGTCCGCGCCTTCAAAACAGCCGCTCTCCTCGGTAAGCGCGATGTCTTCGGGCCATGCGAGCCCTTTGTCAAGGCACCAGCGCGCCCCGGCCATTGCCACGTCCTCGAATCCGTCATGCGTGAGATTGATAAAGCCGGTTGTGCCGACGCCCGAAGGCACGCGAAGGAAGAGTTGATCGACAAGCTCTCTTAGCCTTGGGCGAACCTCCTCATGCGTCAGGTTTGTACGCACAAGCCTCATGCCGCAGTTTATGTCAAAGCCGATGCCTCCGGGGGAGATGACGCCGGTCTTTGCATCCATTGCCGCTACCCCGCCTATGGGGAAGCCGTAGCCCCAGTGTCCGTCCGGCATACAGCAGGCGCATCGCTTGATGCCGGGAAGACAGGCCACGTTCGTAACCTGATCGAACACCCCGTCGTCCATCTCGTTTAAGAGTTTTTCCGTGGCATACACCCTCGCCGGCACGAGCATCCCGCTCTTGTACGACGCGGGTATCTCCCATACGGTTTCAGAGACCTTCTTTATAACGGACGGCGCGGCCATGAGTCCCCCTGTATCGTTTTGTAATCGGTCTTCAATATTCCTCCGGTTGAGAATATCATCTCCTCGTCAGGCTCGGCAACGCGCCAACTGCCCATTGCAATCTCGGCTTCAAGCTGTCCGCTTGCCCAGCCCGAGTAACCGGCAAAGACGCGAAATGGCTCGCCGGTCTTCCCTTGAACGATGCGTTTTAAGTCGTCAATGTTGGGCATGGAATAAACGTTTCCGAATACATGTTTGGAATTTTCCGGCGGCGAGGCCGCCTTTATGAGCGCGAAGGTAAGCTGATTCGTTGACACCGGGCCGCCGTAATAGACGTGCTCATTGGCGCGCTCCGGCGTCTTTAGATCAGGCAATACCGAAGAGAGCAACAGATGCGTAGGCCGGTTGATGATGACGCCTTGCGCGCCTTTTGGTCCGTGCTCGATGAGGAGTATGATCGTCTTCGAGAATATCGAGCCTGCAAGGCGCGGCGTTGCAATGAGGAGTTTTCCTTTTGCCGGCTGGATAGCGCCCTTGAACGGACGGTCGGCGACTGGAGCGTTGCTCGCGCCCATATAGGCAGGCAATTGCGCGGGCCTTGATATGCCATACGCAAAGGCAAGGCAGGCAAGGAAAACCGCCATGCCCAACGTTTGCGACGGTCTCCCTCCGAGCGTTTGACGCAAACAGGCTTTATTCACGCGCCTTCTCCTTTTTTGAAAGACCGTGGCCGGCGTTAACGTCAATATTACCGCTCAAGCGTCTTTTTGTCCACTAAGGAGAGCTTCTGGTTAATTCCTATGTCCGTCATTCTCGCGCAGCGTAGAATCTTGTCTTCCAGTAACCCCTCCCTGCCCCCCCCCCTTATTTAAGGGGAGGAGCTTTCTTAGTAGAACTCGCCGCGCCGTCTTTGAAGGCTCTGCAATGACGGCTTAGACGGAATAAATCGGAAGCTCTCCCTATCCGACAACGGGCAGCCTCGTCATATTGGGCAATATTTTCATTCGGCGGCCTTGGCGTTTGTTCCAGATTAAAAAGTTTAGGGAAGGTCTGATTAATTCTTATTTTGTCATTGCGAGCCCAGCACCACTTTGGATTATGAAAGCGTGTTCCTTGGCAAATTCCTTCGTGCAACAAAGTGGCGCTGGGCGCGGCAATCTCTAAGTTGTTGATTTCCTTGAAGACGAGATTCTACGCGGAGCGAGAATGACGGGTCGGCGAATTAATCAGAGCTTCCTTAATTAAATGAACGCACAAAAACAGGGACGAGTGGCATGGCGACAAAGACGTTTCACGGCATAATGAATTCCGCGAAGTCCTTCTGCTCATTACTTCCGATAAAAGTTTTCCTTCTCTTCTTTCTTGCGTTCAATACGTCTTTGGTTCATGCTGAAAATTGTGAATGGAAGGTTACGGATGACGCTGCGGCTCCATCCTGAACATATGTTGGAAGGTCTTGCGCGAATAGTTGACCCCTGTCGCAGCCGTAAGCGCCGTAACGACGGCGTGTTCTATTTATGCCGATGCAACGCACCGTCAAAGTTTCAAAACCCCAAGCGTATAGAGCCTCTACAGTTGGCCGTTGTCACGGCCCCGCCGTCCACATAGACCCCCCACGAGCCGTAAGGCGGCGACATTACCGGCTGGAACGTGAAGCTGCCGCTCAGCATTACGGTATTGCCCTTGATAATGGCCCCGTCGGCAGGGCCTGTTATGTTAATGACCGGCGTATTGTCGAGGGTGAGGCTCTGGGAGTTGGTATTTGTGCCCTGGCAGTCGCTTGCAACGGCGGTAAACGTATGAGTTCCATGCAGACCGGCCTTGTCGCGCGCAGTCGTGCACGTGGCCGAGTCTGATCCTCTTGCGCTGCATAGAAATACGGTATTATCAAGCGTAGCGCTGATGCTGCCGCTATTCGTCGTAACGCCGTTGCTGTCCGTGCATGACGCGAAATAGCCGGTAGCCGTAACTACCACTGTTCCGTCCGAGTTAGGCGCGGCGACTATGTTTGCCGAGGCGCCTATAGCCGCGGAACTATAAAATAGCAAGGCGAGGATACTCGCCGTAAACGTCGGTACGATGCGCGTCCATCCGTTGGCGAGTTTCATGGAGGTCTCCGTTGCCTGCTTATCTTTAGCTAAGGAGTGATAACAGATGCTATCGTGAGATTATTGCAAAACTACCATTTTTCGTAGAGGGATGGCAATAATTCTTTTACCTTCATTGATAACCGTTAACCGATACCTGATAACCGCTTTTATTGGTCTCAACGCTGATCTTTTTCCCGTCGCTGGTTATTGTTACTGCCCCGTCCAAGTCCGTTCTGTAGAGCCTGACCCCGCGTTCTTCATAACGCTTCAATGTCTCAACGTGCGGGAATTTGAAACGGTTGTCCCTGCCGGCCGACACGACCGCGATTGACGGATGCACGGCGTCGAGGAACGCGGGCGAGGAAGACGATCTGCTGCCGTGGTGCGGCGCCTTTAAGACGTCCGACTTAAATCTTAATCCAAGTCTTATAAGCTCGGCTTCGCCCTTCGCGCCGATGTCGCCTGTAAAGAGAAAAGACCTTTCGCCGTGGGTGAGCCTTACGATGAGCGACGATTCGTTTAGGTCATGCTCCAGCGCTTGAGCGTGGAAGGTCTCCACGACAACGCCGTCAATCGAGAGCGGAGGGTTATCGCCGAGCACGATCTTTATCAGCGCGTTGTCCAGAGTCTTCATGGCCGCGTCCAGGCCGTGGATGTCGCCGATCCCGTTCCACCAAAACTCCCTTGGGCTGAAGTTTTTGGCAAGGAAATAAAAGCCGCCGATATGGTCAAGTTGCGCGTGGGACGCCACCATGTAATCAACCACGGTAATCTTTTTGCGCCATAGAGCGGGTGCGATTATCCTCTCGCCGACGTCGAAATCAGCGGATGAGTGAAAACCTCCCGCGTCAATCATCATCACATGGCCCGCCGGGAACTCCACAAGACAGGCGTCTCCCTGTCCGACGCTTAGGAAGGTGAGCCGGAGTTCTCCGCTGTCGCGCCTGTAATAATGCCAATACGAAATGTCCACAAGCATGGCAATGACGAGGATTGCCGCGGCAATTGTCCATATTCGTTTTTTTAAGACGGAGGATAGCGATATGACGAGAGAGTAAAATAGCGCGATCTCGAGGAGCGTCGGCGTGCTGACGCGGATGGCTGAGTACGGAAAAGAGGCGAAGAAAACAACCAACCATGCAAGCAGGTCGAACAACTTGTCCGCGAGCATAAGCGCAACGGCGGCAAGGCCGGGCCAGAGGAAAGAGGTTGCAGATGAGACGAAGACTATGGCGGTGATAAGGCCGCTTATCGGCACGGCAACGACGTTTGCCGCGATGCCGGTGATGGACAGACTGTTGAAGTGATATGCAATGATGGGCGCGGTCCCCGCGGTCGCGCTTAACGTCGTTATGATCGTCGGTAAAACGTATCGCTGCCAGATGCGCCGGATAAAGCCGTCTTGAGCGGGGTTTTTTGCCGTTGCGGCTCCGTCAAAGGCCGCCACAAGACGCGGATAGAGAAATAGCATGGAGGCTATGGCCGCAAAGCTCAATTGAAACGAGACGTCAAACAAGGCGTAAGGCGTTATTGCAAGCACGATGAGCGCGGCCAATGAAAGCGCGTTGAAGGCGTCTCGTCCTCTGCTTATCAGGAAGGCCGCCGCGAAGATGACGCACATAAGCGCGGCGCGTTGAGCCGGCACCGGAAGCCCCGCTATTATCACATAGACAAGAACCGGCGGCAGAGCGAGGATAGAGGCGGCCTTTGGCGCGTTCAGCGCAAGGAGCATCCTTTCCGAGGTCTTGATCGCCATGAGCGAGGCTGTATAGAAGATGACCGCCAACATGCCCACGTGAAGCCCTGAGATGGACAGGACGTGGGCAGTGCCGGTGGTCCTGAACGCATCTATCAGACGCTTGCCTGTCGCGGTAGGCGCGGGAGAGCCGCCTATTACAAACGCCTTGAGGAAAGCGGCGTTGCCGGGGTCGGCGTTGGCGTCAATGAATCCGGCGATCCGCCCCCTTATCGCGGCAACAAGCCTTGTAACGGAGCGCTCACCGCGCCGTAAGACGATTAAAAGGCGCGGATGCTTTACGACTGCGGTAACGAGTATGCCCTGCAGGCTAAGTTGACCGGCGTAATCAAATTCGCCGGGGTTGCCGAAGTTAGCGGGTCTTTTAAGCCGCGCAAGGAATCGCACCGTGTCGCCGGGCAGAAGGCTCAGCCCGTCGTCGTCAATCGTAAGCAAAACCTTGCCATAAGTATCTATCCATGAGCCATTGACAAGAATTTTATCGGCGGAGACGATAAGGCGCGCGCCCTTTACCCGCTTTTCAGGCGCTGTCTCGACCTGTCCCATGACGTCAACGCCGTAAGCGGAGACCGGGTTCGACTCGAAGGAGCCTGAGGCCGCGTCCATCAGGTTTACCAGATGCGACGGGTTTGTTTCCGGCTGGTGATAAGGCTCTATGAATATGAGGCCGAGAAAGAAGAATGGAACGGCAACCACGAATCCGATGAACGGCCTTTTTGTAAGGTAAAGGATTATAAGCGGTATGGTTGAGGATAGAAATAGAAGGCACGCCGTTGAATATGCAAGGCCAAGTCGGTCTGATACTGCTATGCCGACGGCAAAGGCGATAAGGATCGGGACGAGAGGCCGCATATAAAGGTTGCCTCTAAAAATTGATCTTTTCCCCGGACTCTTCGTCAGGGCGGAAATACACCGGTTGTCCGTCGGCTTGCGCCCAGCACCACTTCGTGCCGAAAAAGTGTATCGTTTGACAAGTCTCGTATTGCGAAGTGGTGCTGGGCGCAATAAGACGGGCTCCAAAGAGAGCGTGAGCTTCCTTACCGGGGCTAACCGCGCTTTTGCGGTTGGCCCAATGCTCACATATTCGCATATATGCTCCGCTTTTTATTTCCGCCCTTTCTCGATTGCGGGGAAAATCTCTAAGGAAGCTCTGATTAATTCTTATTTTGTCATTGCGAGCCGCGCTTTCGCGGCGCGGCAATCTCTAAGTTGTTGATTTCCTTGAAGACGAGATTCTACGCTGCGCGAGAATGACGGGTCGGCGAATTAATCAGAGCTTCC
>JACRCE010000087.1 GCA_016213015.1 Deltaproteobacteria bacterium
AGCGTAGAATCTCGTCTTCAAGGAAATCAACCCAGCACCACTTTGTTGCACGAAGGAATTTGCCAAGGAACACGCTTTCATAATCCAAAGTGGTGCTGGGCTCGCAATGACAAAATAAGAATTAATCAGAGGTTCCTTAAGGGGAGGAGATTTTTTTGCTCCCCTCCTTACCAAGGAGGGGGCAGAGGGAGGTTGAAAAAAAGGGAGGGGTTTTCTTTTAGCTCCCCATCCTTCAGGATATGTGATACAGTTGTTTTACACGCCGTTCTTTTCTCTTTGATCCTCAGCTCGAAAACTCATCAATTAAAACCGCGGTTGTCCTAATATGAAAAAAGAGACGCTCGACGCCGACGTCGTGGTGGTGGGTTGCGGCATAGTGGGCCTTGCTATTGCAAGGGAGTTGCGCGCGCGGCATCCGCGTCTGGCGATAATCGCCATAGATAAGGAGAGCGGTCTTGCCTGCCACGCAAGCGGCAGAAACAGCGGGGTGGTTCACGCCGGTTTTTATTACACGCCTGAGAGCCTCAAGGCAAGGTTGACGGCCGAGGGCAACAGGCTGCTTACCGAATACTGCCTCAAGCGCTCCCTTTCCATCTTGAGATGCGGCAAGGTGGTCGTGGCAAAGAATGAAGCGGAGATGACGCTTCTCCATGAGTTGAAGAGAAGGGGAGACGCCAACAACGTCGCGCTTGAGATTATCGGCGAAGAACGGCTTGCGACGATAGAGCCTAATGCCCGCACTCACCAAGAGGCGCTTTACTCGCCGACGACTTCAACGATAAATCCAAGGGAGGTAGTTGAAAGCATTGCAACCGAATTGCGGGAAGGTTGCCGGCTTCTTTTGAACGAGGCGTTTATCCGGCGCATCGACGAGGATTGCATAGAGACGACGTCCCGTATCATACGCTTCAAGCATTTCATAAACTCGGCGGGCCTTTATGCGGACAAGGTGGCGCACTCATTCGGCGTCGGCCTCGATTATACGCTTCTTCCATTCAAGGGGTTGTATTTAGCCTATAAAGACGACGGCCTTGTCCGCGCGCACGTCTACCCCGTGCCCGACCTGAAAAATCCATTCCTCGGCGTACACCTCACAAAAACCGTTGACGGACATGTAAAGGTCGGGCCAACGGCCATACCCGCCTTCTGGAGAGAGCAGTACAACGGCCTATCGAACTTCAACGTCTCGGAGTTCGTCGAGGTGTTGAGTTCCGAGGCGCGGCTCTTTGCCGTTGATTCCTTCAACTTCAGAAAGCTGGCGTTCGACGAGATGAGGAAATACTACGGCGGCCGCATGAAAGACGAGGCCGCCAATCTCTTAAAAAAGCTTGACCAGGGCAAGTTCAGCGGCTTTCTTTCGCCGGGCATCAGGGCGCAGCTTCTTGACAGACGCGCTTCTAAGCTTGTGATGGATTTTGTGGTTGAGCACGGCGAAAATTCGACGCATATCCTGAACGCGGTCTCTCCCGCGTTCACCTGCGCCTTCTCGTTCGCAAATTTTGTTGTTGACAAAATGCAAAACAGGTGTATAGTTCACTCATAGTTGGTTTAAGCGGCCTCGGGATTGGTCTAACCGGCAAAGACCCGACACAATGGACGTGATCGGCTTTTCAGCCCTCTTACGGTCCACCGGATAGATGTAACCATTCCGTGCCTTGTGTTCAATCGCCTCTTGACGAGGAGTTTCACGTGCCACGGCAACACGCTCCAAGGGTATAAAAAAAGAGAAACTTCACACTGCAAGACGCCTTCCGCAGCCGTATAAACGGCAAGGAAGGCACACCAAAGAAAACGAACCGGCAAATTGTCTCATAAATACGGCCGGCAGATATCCCCGACTAAGTCCTTCATCAGGACTTGAGACGCCTCACCCAGCACATCACGAAACTCTCCCATGATTTTGCATCCTAAGGCCTTGGCGCGTCTTTAGCGCCGACGGCACACCGTTGTTGACGTCCTCATCCTGTTAAGAGCAACATCTCGATCTCCACTTCCCGAATCCTTCGTCAAGACGCATCCCATCATCGTTTGCACATCGAGTTCCATTAATTCCGGGTTACGCGCATGACCAACGCAATAATATTGGCGGGCGGGCTTGGCACAAGGCTCGGCTCCGTTTTGAACGGGCGGCCCAAGCCCATGGTCGAGGTTAACGGCAGGCCGTTCCTCGCGTATCTCCTCGATTACATCGCTGGATCGAACGCCGGGATTGACAGGGTTTTACTGTCGGTCGGTTACAAGAAGGGCGTGATCATGGATTGGTTCGGCTTGTCATACAGGGGCCTTGAGATCGATTACGCGGTCGAGGGTTCGCCCTTGGGCACCGGAGGGGCGATAAGAAAGGCGCTCTCGCTTGTCAAAGGCAAAGACGTTTTCGTGCTCAACGGAGACAGTTTTTTTTGCGTTGAGCTCGATGCCCTGCGCGAGAGGCACGCATCAAGCGGCTCTTTTCTGACGCTCTCCCTGAAACGGATGAACGAGACCGGAAGATACGGCGCGGTTACAATAACGAACGGCTCTGTTACCGGATTCGAGGAAAAGACAACGGCCAAAGGCGGCCTTATAAACGCCGGGGTTTACGTGCTGAACAGGGAGGCCGCGAGTCAAAGGCTTGCCCCCTGGCCAGAGGCGTTTTCATTCGAGAGGGAGTTTTTACCGGGCTGTATGGCCGGACGCCTTGTAATCAACGCCGAAATAAGCGACGGGTACTTCATAGACATCGGCGTGCCGGAGGATTACGCAAGGGCAAAGGACGAACTCGCAGGCGGATTCAAAGGGGTGGCCGGATGATAATATCACGCACGCCTCACAGGATTTCATTTTTCGGCGGCGGCACGGATTATCCTCAGTGGTACATGGAAAACAGCGGAAAGGTCCTCGGGGTCGCCATAGACAAGTATTGCTATATAAGTTGCCGCGTTCTGCCGCCGTTTTTCAAGCACAGATACAGGATCGCCTACTCGAGGCTTGAGATGGCCAACGACTTGCAACAGATAGAGCATCCGTCGGTAAAAGAGACGCTCAGGCACATGAAGGTGAATCACGGCCTTGAGATACATCATGACGGCGACATTCCGGCGCGCTCCGGCATGGGGTCGAGTTCGGCCTTCACCGTCGGGCTTTTGAAAAACCTCCACGCCCTCGAGGGTAAGATAATCTCAAAGACCGAGCTGTTCAAGGAGGCCATACATATCGAGCAGAACCTCATAAAGGAAAACGTAGGCTCTCAGGATCAGGTATGGGCCGCGTGCGGCGGGCTTAACACCATAGAGTTCATGACCAACGGCGAGATAGTCGTTGAGCCGGTGATAATGCCGGAGAAGCTCTTGAGGAGCTTTGAGGGCAAGTTCATGCTCTTTTTCACCGGCATATCGCGCTTCGCCTCGGAGATAGCCTCAGAGCAGATACAAAATACGCCAAGGAAGAAGGATGAACTGCAGGCGATGGGCTCCCTTGTGAACGAGGCGCATAAGGCGCTGACGTCCGGGTGCGGCGACTTTACCGGCTTCGGGGAGATGTTGAACGAGGCATGGCGGTTGAAAAGGCGGCTTTCCGCGAAGATAAGCAACGACGAGATAGACGCCATGTACAATACCGCGCTCAAAAACGGCGCGATCGGCGGCAAGCTCCTCGGCGCGGGCGGCGGCGGCTTCATACTGTTCTACGTTGAGCCGGAAAACAGGGCAAGGGTCAAAGAAGCGCTGAAGAGCTATCTTCACATACCGTTCAAATTCGATTTCACGGGTTCCGAGATTATCGTTTATAAACCGGATTACCTTAACGGTAACGGAAACGGACACGGGGCATGATACAGACACGATACAACCTTGCAAGTTCGACGTGGGGAGAAGAGGAAAAGCAGGCCATCTTCAACGTGATGGCTTCCGACATGTTCACGATGGGTAGAAAGGTCAGGGAGTTCGAGGAAAGGTTCGCGGCGCGTTTCGGCATGAAACACGCGGTCATGGCCAACTCAGGCTCGTCGGCCAACCTCATTGCGATAGGGTCGCTCTTCTACAGAAAGGACAACCCCCTGAAAAGGGGAGACGAGGTGATCGTTCCGTGCATCTCATGGGCAACCACCTTTCATCCTTTGCATCAGTACGGGTTGAAACTCAGGTTCGTCGACGTTGATCTTCATACGCTCAACTACGACATGACCGCGCTTGCCAAGGCGATAACGCCTAAGACCCGGATGATAGCCGCCGTGAGCATCCTCGGCAACCCGTGCCGATTCGACGAGATAACCGCGCTCTGCGATGAAAAGGACATAATCCTATTTGAGGACAACTGCGAGTCCATGGGCGCCAGATTCAACGGTAGATACACCGGCACATTCGGGCTGGTCAACACCTTTTCAACCTTCTTTTCCCACCACATATCAACGATGGAAGGTGGACTTGTCCTAACGGACGACAAAGAGCTTTACAACATCTTAAAGTCCCTGAGAAACCACGGCTGGACCCGGGATCAAGATCATGACAGCCCGATATTCGAGCGAAAGAAGGACGACTTTTTCGAAGCGTACAGGTTCATCCTGCCCGGGTACAACGTAAGACCCGGAGAGATGCACGGGGCAATAGGGCTTGCCCAGCTCGAAAAGCTCGACGGGTTTATAAAGGCAAGGCGGGACAACGCCGCTTATTTCCAGTCTCTTTTCAAGGACGACGAAAGATTCATCATACAAAAGGAGATAGGGCTGTCCTCTTGGTTCGCATTCACCATGATAGTAAATCCGGCGAGCGGCATATCAAGAGAGGCGGTGCTCACGAGGCTCAAAGAAGCCGGCATAGAGCACAGGATAATAACCGGCGGCAATATCCTAAGGCACGACGTCATAAAATATTACGACCATACGGTAACGGGGTCTGTCAACGCGGACACGGCCCACTATAACGGTTTTTTCGTGGGCAACCACCCTTATGACATAAGGGGGTCTTTGGACTATCTTAGCGCAACGCTGAAAACGATCTGAAATAAGGAAATCTCTTTTCCCCTCAAGGGGAGAGGGAAGGGTGAGGGGTGGTTTATGAGCTTTGACGTTCTTGTAACCGGCGGCGCGGGATATTTGGGTTCAATGCTCGTGCCCGCGCTTTTGCGCGCCGGGCACAGGGTAACGGTTGTCGACAACTTCATGTTCAGGCAGACGACGCTCCTTGACTGCTGCGCCCATCCGGGCTTTGACGTCTTCAAGGGTGATGCGCGGGACGAGCGGTTTTTAGCGCCGCTTCTTAAAAAGGCGGACTACGTAATCCCGCTCGCCGCGCTCGTGGGCGCGCCGCTTTGCGACAAGGACGCCATCGGAACCGTAACTACGAACAGGGACGCCGTGGCCTCGCTTGCGAAACTGTGCTCTAAGACGCAGAGGATAATCCTTCCGACCACGAACAGCGGCTACGGCGCGGGCAACAAGGAGAGTTTTTGCACCGAGGACACGCCCCTTAATCCGATCTCTCTTTACGGCAGGACAAAGGTGGAGGCCGAAAAGATAGCGCTCGACCGGGGCGAGGCGATAAGCCTGAGGCTTGCGACGGTATTCGGCATGTCCCCGCGCCCGAGGCTCGACCTCCTTGTGAACGATTTTACCTACAGGGCCGTTAAAGACAGGTTCATCGTGGTATTCGAGGGACATTTCAAACGGAACTACATCCACATAGCCGACGTCGCAAGGGCGTTCATGCACGCGATGGACAACTTCGAGACCATGAAAAACTCGCCGTACAACGTCGGGCTTTCCGACGCGAACCTTTCAAAGCTGGAGCTGTGCGACAGGATAAAGCAGGAACTGCCGAATTTCGTGTACATGAGCGCGCCTGTGGGCGAAGACCCTGACAAGAGGGACTACATAGTTTCAAACGAAAAACTGGAAAAGACCGGCTTTGCCCCGTCCCGTTCGCTGCAGGACGGCATCAGGGAGTTGATAAAGGGGTTCAAGATCATAACCAACAACAGGTATGCCAATGCGTAATGACCAGAAGGTCTTTGTGGCCGGACATACAGGGCTGCTTGGGAGCGCCGTCGCCGGCCGGCTCATCCATGACGGCTGGGGCAACGTCGTGACAAGGGCGCATAAGGAGCTTGATCTGACGAGGCAGGCCGATGTGGAGGAGTTTTTTAAGCGCGAGCGGCCTGAATACGTATTTTTGTGCGCCGGTCTCACAGGCGGCATAGGGGTCAACAAGGGGTTTCCAGCCGGTTTTCTGCATACGAATCTGGCCATACAGGACAACGTCTTCGAGGCGAGCGTCAAGCACGGGGTTCACTCGCTCGTGTTCTACGCATCGTCTTGCGTCTATCCGAAAGGATGCGCTCAACCGATGAAGGAGAGCGACATCCTTACGGGAAGCATGGAGGAGACGAGCGAGGCTTACGCGATCGCAAAACTTGCCGGTTTGAAGGCTTGCAGGGCTTACAACAAACAGTACGGAGGCAATTGTTTCATCGCGCTCCTGCCCAATTCCATGTACGGGCCGCACGACAACTTCGACACGGAAAGCTCTCACGTTCTGGCCGCTCTGATACGAAAGATACATGACGCGAAAATCCGGCGTTCGAGCGCGGTCAGGCTCTGGGGGTCCGGCAATCCGCTCAGGGAGTTCGTTTTCTCGGAGGACGTAGCATCGGCCTCGGTCTTTGCGCTTGAAAACGCATGGCGGCTTGACAACGACTGCTACAACGTGGGGAGCGGTCAAGAGGCGTCTATAAAGGAGCTTGCGGCAAAGGTGGCTTACGCCGTCGGATATAAGGGCGAGATCGAGTGGGACATGCATAAGCCGGACGGCGCGGCGCGAAAGCTCCTTGACTGTGCGCGCTTCAACGCGCTTGGATGGCGGCCGTCCGTTTCGCTCGAAGAGGGGATCAAACGGACTTACGACTGGTTCTTGTCGGTTCACGGACGGAAGGAGGATGGATGCTTACAGGTGCAGCCACAACCCTGAGTTCAATGGCGAGGCGGGTAAGACGCGAGACCTTGAAGATACACAAGACGGCCCCGGGCACGAGGATAGCCTCGTCCTTGTCCTGCGTCGAGATATTCGTTGCCCTCTACTATGGCAACGTGCTTGCCTTTGATGCGCATCGGCCGGGTTGGGAAGGCAGGGACAGGCTCATCATCAGCAAGGGGCACGGCGCAATATCCCTCTATCCGATTCTGGCCGACATCGGCTACTTCGACGCCTCCGAGCTCTCTAAGGTCTGCAAGGAGGGGTCCTTCCTCGGCGGCATCCCGGACTGCGTGATACCCGGTTTTGAGACGATTAACGGCTCTCTTGGGCACGGCCCGGGCGTGGCCGTCGGCATGGCTATCGCCTTAAAGAGGAGGAGAAACGAGGCAACGGTCTTCGTGCTCCTTGGCGACGGCGAGTTGTACGAGGGCGCGGTCTGGGAGGCAATCATGTTTGCCGGAGGACATGAGTTGGACAACCTTGTGATGATACTGGACAACAACAAGGCCTGCATGTTGGATTTTTGCAAAAATATTCTCGACATGGAGCCGCTTGCGGAAAAATTCAGGGCGTTCAGATGGACGGTTCAGACCGTTGACGGCCATGACGCGGGTGCGCTTGCCGCGTCTCTTGCCGCGTTGAAGGCCGACCGGAGCGGCAAGCCGAAGATACTCATAGCCGACACGGTAAAAGGCAAGGGGGCGCCGAGCCTTGAAGGAGACCCGTTGAGCCACATAAAGAATCTGTCTGCGGCTGAGGTTGATTCGCTGGCAGCGGGGCTGGAATGAACGACGAAAGCAACGGACTCAGGACAAGGGCCATGCGGGACGTATTCATCGAGGCATTGGGCCATCGCATGAAGGAGGATGAGAACATCTTTTTCCTGTGCGCCGACTTCGGGTCGCCCGCTCTCGACAGGATACGAAAGGAATGTCCGGGCAGATTCATAAACGTCGGGATCGCGGAGCAAAATCTTATAAACGTGGCCACCGGACTTGCGCTTGAGGGTCATACGGTATACGCATACGCCATTGCGCCATTCATAACCATGCGGGCTTATGAGCAGATAAGGGTCAACCTCGCCATCCAGTCGCAGATCAAGGAGTTGAACGTGAACCTCATCGGCGTTGGCGCGGGTTTGAGTTACGACGTGTCAGGCCCGACCCATCACTGTGTCGAGGACATAAGCATAATGAGGGCGCTGCCCGGCTTTGTCCTGTTCTCTCCAAGCGACTGGGTTCTCGCGTCTCGCTTTGTAGACTATTCCATACGGGTAAAAAAACCCAAGTACATAAGGTTTGAAGGGAAGCTGAGCGAACAGATATACGATGACAAGGAAGCGCTCAGGATAGAAGACGGCTTTTGCGCCCTGAGACAAGGGCAAGGCGTCTGCTTCATATCAACCGGTTTCATGACGCGCACCGCGCTTAAAGCCGCTGCCGCCCTTGGGAAAAACGGGATAAGCGCCGGAGTCATAGACCTCTACCTCCTCAAGCCGATTCATGGAGTGCGCCTGTTCGACGCGATAAAAGGATACGAGGCCGTGATAACCCTTGAGGAGGGGTTTGTAAATAAAGGCGGGCTGGACAGCGCCGTCTCCGTGCTTCTTGAGCAAAACGAATCGAAGATAAAACTAAAGAGGATGGGCATAGAAGATTCATATACCTTTGACATGGGCACGCGGGACGCTCTGCACGCTATGAACGGCATAGGGGTAGGCGACGTAATCGCCGCGGTTCAAGGGATCTTTGGCAATGAAAGATAGAGTTGACATAGTTTTAGTCAATCCCGGGGACAGGAGGCAGGTCTTTCAGAATCTCTCCGACGACTTCTCGGCGATAGAGCCGCCATTCTGGGTTGCGGTCATAGCGGCCTACTTGAGGAGGCGCGGCTTGAACGTGCTCGTTATAGACGCCAACGCGGAAGACGCCTCTCCGGCCGAGACCGCGGCGAGGATCCGGGAGATAGACCCGCTCCTCCTCGCGGTTATCGTTTACGGTTCTCAGCCCTCGGCCTCTACTCAGAACATGACCATAGCCGGAAGGATATGCAGGGCATTCCGGGACGCTGGATCATCGACTAAAGTAGCGATGGGAGGGCTTCACCCGTCGGCCCTGCCCTTGAGGACGCTTATCGAGGAGGCCGTTGATTTTGTAATCGAGGGCGAGGGGCCTTATACCCTTACAAGCCTTGTCGAGGCCATAAAGTCGGGCGCGGGAGATTATTCAAAGGTGCCCGGGCTTTGGTATTACAGGAACGGGGCAGCGGAGCAAAACCCCAAGGCACCGCTGATAAAAAACCTTGACGAGGGGTTGCCGGCCGCGGCATGGGACCTCCTGCCCATGCACAAATACAGGGCGCATAACTGGCACTGCTTCGACGACATAAAACACCGGACGCCTTACGGGGCGATCTATACGTCCCTCGGGTGTCCGTACTCGTGCGTCTTTTGCTGCATCAACGCGCCCTTCGGAAAATCAGGGGTCAGGTACAGAAGCCCGGAGCTTGTGGCCAAGGAGATGGGGCTGCTGGTCGAGAACTACGGCATAAGGAACATGAAGATCGTGGATGAGTTGTTCGTGCTTGACGAGCGGCACTACATGACCATAGTGGAGAAACTTATCGAGCGGCGCTATGACCTGAACATCTGGGCATACGCGAGGATAGACACCGTAAAGCAGGAAAACCTCAAGGCCATGAAAAGGGCGGGCATCAACTGGCTGGCGCTCGGCATCGAGAGCGCCAATCCTAAGGTGCTGGGCGGCGCGTCGAAGAGGATGAAGGTTTGCGACATCAAGAAGATCGTGCGTTCGATCCAGAGCGAAGGCATCCGGGTCATAGGCAACTACATATTCGGCCTGCCGGACGACGACCTTCAAACGATGAATCAGACCCTTGACCTTGCGATGGACTTAAACTGCGAGTTCGTGAACTTCTACTGCGCCATGGCCTATCCCGGCTCGGAGCTGTATAACATCGCCTTACAGCGCGGCTGGAGGTTCGCGCCGGAGTGGCACGGCTTTTCGCAGCATTCTTACGAGATAGAGCCGTTGCCGACAAAGCACCTGACGGGCAAAGAGGTGCTTGAGTTCAGGGATAACGCCTTTCATAAATACTTCGGCAACCCGGCCTACCTAGCGATGTTGGAGAAAAGGTTCGGGCCGAAGATCCGCGCGCACGTTGACGAGATGACCAAGACACGCCTTTCCCGCCGCTTGCTGGAAGGCGCGCGTGAAATTGAGATGATCAAGGGGCGGAGGACGAATTGACGACCACGGCCTTCATAGATCTGGCAAATAATTTCTACGACAGGCACGCCGTGTATTCGCTCTCGGCGGCCTTGACCAAGGCCGGGCACAAGGCGCATTACGTGGGCGCCGGATTGATGAAGTTCGAGGAAGTAATGGCGAGGCTTGAGGCGATAAGGCCGAAGCTTCTCCTTTACTCGACCTTTACTCAGGACATCACGGCCTACGCGAGGCTTGACGCGCTCATAAAGAAGCGGATGAAGGTAAGATCGCTCATCGGCGGACACGGGCCGACTTACGACCCTGAGCGTATAATGAATACCGGCATCGACGCGATGTGCATCGGCGAAGGGGAAAGGGCGCTCGTCGAATACGTCGACAGCGGCTGTAAGGGCAACAGGAACATCTTAAACCGTGAAGAGTTCTCAAACGTCAGGGATTTAAAATCCGGCTGGTTCGCGTTTGCCGCGCTCGACGATCTGCCGATGCCCGACCGGTCTCTCGTCTATGCCGAGGACGCGGTGCTCAGGGAACAGCCCGCAAAACAGTTCATGGCCGGGCGCGGCTGTCCGTATAAATGCACCTACTGCCACAATCATGCGTTCAACGAAAAGTTCAAGGATAGCGGGCCTATCATCCGCTTCAAGAGCGTGGACTATCTAATAGCCGAGATAAACGAGGTAAAGCGCAGATGGCCGCTCAAGACCGTGGTCTTTCAGGACGACGTGTTTATTTTGAAAAGGGAGTGGCTCATGGAGTTTTGCGTCCGCTTCCCACGCGAGGTGGGACTGCCGTTCACCTGCAACGTGAAGGCCGAGATAGCGGTCCGCGAGGAGATAGTTCACGCGCTGAAGGCCGGCGGCTGCATCCACGCGGCATGGAGCATCGAGAGCGGCAACGACCATCTGAGAAACGACGTCTTGAAGCGCAACATGTCGCGGGAGCAGATACTCGGAGCCGCGTCAAACCTCAACAAGTATAAGATTCCCCACAGGATCGGCAACGTCCTCGGCATCCCGGGCGAGACCTTCGCCAACATCAGGGAAACGCTTGAACTGAACATCGCCTCAAGGCCGAACCTTGCCATAGGAAGCGTATTCGTGCCGTATCCAGGACTTGAGCTTACCGAGTACGCGCTAAAAAATTCATACCTCGACGCGGACAAGGCTCAAAACCTGCCGGCCACGTTATATGAAAGGTCGGCGCTGAACTTTACGCCGGAAGAAAACCTGAGGATTCAGAAGGTGGCCTATCTTTTCCCGATACTCGTACAGTTCCCGGCGCTTTACCGCAATAACCGTTTGTTTGAAAAGGTGCTATTGAGGCTCCCAAGGCGATTTTTGCGCCTCGTCTACGACCTGTTTTTCGCGGTGAAGATGGCCGGGCTTTTCAAGATGGCCCTGTCCACCAGGATGAGGCTGGAGATATTCAAAAGGTATCTGGCGCAGTCCGCGGCCGGCGCCCTCGCCCTTGACCTTGAAAGGGAGAAGCTATGACGAACAAAGGGAAACCCAACGTACTGCTTTTATACCCCAAGACAGGGATCGACTTCGGCTCGACCGTTGCCCCGCCTCACGCGCTCCTGTCCGTGGCCGCGCCGGTGTTGAAGGCAGGTTACAGGGTAACGCTCCTCGATCAGAGGACTCGGACGATTACGGACGAACTACTCGCCGAGTGCGTATCGAGCGATCTTTTATGCGTCGGCATATCCACCATGACCGGCACGCAGATAAGAAACGCATTAAACCTTGCAAGAAAGATAAGACGCCTGACCAACGGCTCTGTTCCGCTTGTCTGGGGCGGCTGTCATCCGAGCGTCATGCCGGAGCAGACCCTTCTCCACGAGGACGTGGACGTGGTCGTCATAGGCGAGGGAGACTTGACCTTCGCCCAGCTCGTTCGCGCCTTTGACGCAAGGTCAAGCCTCAATGACGTACCCGGCATCATGTTCAAGGAAAACGGCAGGGCGGTAAGGACTCCAAAGAGGGAGCTTTGCGACGTGGAGGAACTGTTGCCTGTCCCGTGGGAACTCTTGGACGTTGAAAAGTATATCCACAGCGATATGTATGTCAAGGACAAGGGCAGGATACTCGACATCGGGCAGACGAGCCGGGGCTGTCCCTTCAGGTGCGGGTTTTGCAGCAGCGCGGAGATACGGGAGAGAAGATGGCGCGCCATGAGCGCTGAAAAAAGCGTTGACAGGATAACAGAGACGGTCAAACGCTTCAATCTCGGCGGCTTCTGGCTCAGGGACGACGAGTTCTACATAAACAGACTGCGGGCAACCGGGATTTGCGAGGGCATTATACGCAACAACCTGAACGTCTCGTTTTACACATCCGGCACACGCGCCGACGTGCTCCTTAAATCATCGGACTATGACCTTGAGGTACTGAAGCGCGCCGGCGCGTATACCCTGAAGATGGGGGCGGAATCCGGCTCTCAGCGCATCCTTGATCTCATGCACAAGGGGATAACGGTTGAGCAGACGCTGGCGGCAAATCAGCGCTGTAAAAAATTCGGCATAGTCCCGGTCTTCGGACTTCTCATCGGGTATCCGACCGAGACCTTCGACGACATACACCAAACCATCGATCTGGCCTTCCGCATAAAGCGTGAAAATCCGCAGGCCGAGCTTGAGGTCATGTCAACCTACACCGCATTTCCGGGCACGCCGGACTTCAAACTTGCGACGGAGCACGGCTTGAAGCCTCCTGAGTCGCTTGAAGGCTGGGCCGACTGGATATTCGACGACTACGACATCGCCGGCGAAAAACTCCCGTGGTTTTCAAAGGACGACCGCATCAGGCTCGGCAACATCTGCTACATGAGCATCATGGCCAACGCGCTCACCAATATTATGGGGAGCATGAAGGTAAAGAGCCTCAGGAGGCCGGCGCAAAAGGCGGCAAAGGCCGTGAGCTATTACTATTCGCAAAAACTCAAACACAAGATGTACGACTATGCCCCTGAGCTTGCCTTTGTAAGGACCCTTAGACATGAGCTGTTTTATAGGAGCGAGTTGAATCTTTTTTAGCAGGCTGTAACGCAAGGGGCGCACAAAATGAAACGGTTATTCCACAAGGCATGGGCGATTATCGGTTCGGCGATAATAATCGTGATTACCTGCTGTTTGATAGCGGTTGTGCGTATTATCAAGGCCCTCGTCGTTGAAAGGAAAAGGCCGGTTGCTCTGTTCAAGGCAGAAGCCGACGTATTCCATGATTCGAGAAAACAACCGCTTCCGCCGAATCTCAAGACGCAAGGATAAAAGGATAAAGAAGATGGAGACAGCGAAACCGCTCGGACGGACGGAGGAAACAGCGTTGCTTATTGCAAGCCGCGCAAGCGCTCAATCGTCCATGTTTTGGTATGTGTCGGCCGTGGGCGCGCCGCTCCTTCTCGTGGTGGTCTGGCACCTCCTGAACACACGCTACCCGAACGACGACGCCGCGGATTACTTCAAGACCGCCCAACAGATATACCAGCGGTTCGGTTCGGACGGGCTGCTCTCCGGCGTCAAGGCCGCGTACCTGCACCGGGGCTGGCGGCCCGTGCTGTTCCCGGTCGTGTCCGTTCCGTTTTTGCTTCTGACCAACGGGAGCGTACATCTGACCATGCTCCTTACCATGACCGCCTCTTACGCGGTCTTACTTACCTTCGCATACCTTCTGTGCCGCGAATATCTTGAGCCGCGCTCAGCCGCGCTCGCCACGCTCCTTCTCGGCTCGACCTACTGGCTGATCGCGTCGTCATACTATTTCTTTTCCGAGGTCTGGCTTTACGCCTCGGCCTTCGCCGTGCTCTATTACCTGAAAAAAAGCGCGCTGTTCACCTCATGGAAGCACTCGGCGCTTCTCGGCGCGTGGGTCGGAATAACGCTTGCCTCCAAGCCCGTAGAGTTTCTGATGTCGCTCGGCATATTCTTTGTCGTGATGATATGGATCTCCCGTTCAAGACGGATGATAACCAATAGGGAGCTTATCGTATCGCTGTGTATAGCTGTAATGACCGCCGCCCTTCCGATAGCCTATTCATTCGTCGCAAGGCCGTTGTCAAATGCGCTTATCATGACCGGACTTCTCGGCGTTTTCGTTATCGCCTTTGCGCCGCTCCTCCTGCCGTTTAAGGGCAACAGGTTGTATCGTTCGCCCTTTGTCGCCGCCGTTTCCGTCTGTTGCCTTATCGCGGGCGCGTGGTGGCTGCCCATGTTCCGCGAATACATCGACTACGTTTATACCGGCGGCTTCGGCGACATGGCAAGGCTTTACAACCTTGGACAGAGGGATTTTTTCAAGGCGCTGTATTTCTTCGCTTCGACGCTCGGCGGGTGGCCGCTTATGATATTGCTCGTCGTAGCGGCAACAACGCTCTGCCTCGCCGTCTTAAATGAGTTCAGGCAAGGCATGGCCTCAATCAAGCTCGTTCTCGGCGTCTCAATCCCGATGATCGTCCTTCCGGTGATTGTGATGTCGCTCAGTCCTTCGACCGATCCGCGCAGGGCCACGTTGAGCTTCGGCGTTCTGATAGTCGTCCTTGCGATAGCCGCGTTGCAGCCGGGCATAAGGCTTGCAAAGGCGCGGTACGCGTTTTTATCCGTGCTCGTTGCCCTACAGGTCGGTATGATCTCGGCTTCGACCTTTGACTATTATTTTCCGGGCTTTGCACGGGTAAACGCCTTTATCCCATCCGTGCCAGCCCCCATCAAGGGCGGAGATCCGTCGGAAAAGACGTTTGAGGAGTTGAAAAAACTCTCCCTTGAGAACGTCTCTATCGCCGCGTTGAGCCTTACCATGAGCCTGCAGATGAGCACGTTCAGAGAAAGGCCGTTTGATCCGCACATGTTGAACGGCATCGCCGAGAGATACAAAAGCACGTTGAGCTTCGGCTACCCGTGGAACTTCAGCGATGTCAATGACGGGTATGCGGCGATGAAGAAGGGCTATCAGATGGTCTTGCTTGACGTAACCACCGAGGCGCCGGATAAGACAAAGATAACGGACCCGCATTCGCGCCTTTCCATCGATCTCATCGAACGGTGGAAGGCGCATACGCTTCAAGAGACGGGCTACGTTCAGACGGGAGAGTTCGTGGTTGACGGAAAGAAGCTTGTGCTGTTGAGGCAGTCCAACCCCGGCGTCCTTGGACCTCAAAACGTTGCGCTTGCCGAGAAGGGCGC
The DNA here is from genome assembly GCA_016213015.1 of Deltaproteobacteria bacterium. Lineage (GTDB taxonomy): Bacteria > Desulfobacterota > GWC2-55-46 > GWC2-55-46 > GWC2-55-46 > JACRCE01. The sequence continues at coordinate 15,372 of JACRCE010000087.1, forward strand.
CGTGGCCGGCGCAACCGACTCGCAAAAGGGCTTTTCGATTGCCTCCCTCAACGACGGCAATGCCGATACCGCATGGGGTTCCTCTGAAACAAAGGATGACACCGTTTTTTTCGTAACGTTACCGAGGCCGATCAAGCCGCGCTTTGTAAAGCTCATCCTCTTCAGCCCCGGCTCCGGCAACCATATGAAGGAGATAAGCGTGGTGGTGAGTTCTATCGAGGTTAACGGAAAACCGGATTGGAAGGTCGTAAGAGCAAGGCTTAAAGGGGAAAAAGGATACGGTACAAAGTTGACCGTGCCAAACGCCGCTGATAAGACGATATTAACAATAGAGCTTGACGCGAGCGATAAAAATCTTAGGGGACTGCGCGTTGTCGGCATCGCGTGTTTTTCCGGCACGAAGGCATATACAAGAAACCACGTACCTGTAGGCAACGGGATATATGTCAGGGAGATAGGCATCTTTTAAGGAGTGAACACCGTGTTCTACTTTTTCAGTCTCTCAACTATCGCGCTTATCGCAACAACGGCCATCCTCATAATAAGGGCATGGATGCCGCGCCTGAAGTCGGAGGCAACAGTCCTGTTCTTCCTGCTCGTGAGCGTTGAGATAAGCCTTCTGGGCTATGCAACGTCCTACGCCGGCAAACTCGCCTCGCTTGAGCATTGGTTTGTCTTGAGTCTCCTTTGTCTTGTTCCGGTCTGGACGATTACAAAGGCGTACAAAAGATTTTCGCGGGATGAGGAGGCTGACGATGAGACAGCGCCAAAGGCAACGTCTTTTATAACCGAGCTTCGCGCCATGAGCCGCCCCGATTTCTACGTTATTGCGGCGATGGCGATTACCGTTTTTCTTTGCGGCGTCCTGACGCTCATCCTCGTGATATTCACGACGCCGCACGTATACGACAGCCTGAGCTATTGGATTGCGCGGATAGGTTATTTCCTCCAACAGGGAAGCCTTGATCACCTTGAGGCCAACCAGTTCTGGATCGCGCATAGACCCAAGATTCAGACTATACTGATGCTCTTTACCTTCCTTGCAACGGGCGGCAACGAGAACCTGATGCAACTCGTAAACCTCCTTGGGTACTGGGTGATAATCGTCTCCATCTACTATCTCTGCATGGAACTGGAACTTCCCCGGCCAAAGGCCCTGTTCGCCTCGCTCCTGTTCGCGCTCCTCGTCAACCCGCTCATGGTCGCGTCGAGTACGCAAAACGACATGCTGCTTCCCGCCTATATCGCCGTTGCGATCGGATTTGCCTTTGCCTTCAAGAGAAGCGGGAGGTCGAAATACCTCGCTGCCTCCGGCCTTGTCGTCGCCCTTGCCTTCAACGTCAAGGAGACCTTCCTTTTCACGGTACCGGCAATAACTCTGATAATCCTGTATGCCCTGAGATGGCGCGGGGCGACATCATTGAATTGGAGGAAGGGGTATGCGAAGGCGGCCCTGATATTCGGCGCGTTCACCATCGTCTTCAGCGCGCTCTTGATGTTGCCGTCGGGCTATTGGGATAATCTCAGGCGGACGGGGAACATCATCGTGGTGCCCAAGGGACAGGCCGAGGCGCATTACTTCAACCTCGGCTCGCCTGGACAGTATCTTAAAGAGGCGACGATGAACGGCGCGCGTTTTACCGTTGACTTCATAAGCCTTGACGGCCTGCCCCACTCAAACCCGGTCGTTCGCTCGGCGCAAAAGGTCTTGAAGGGCGCGGGCGAAGGTCTGTTTTCGACCGTTGGTCTGGATCTGAGGAGCAACTACGGCGCTAATCACGGCAACTACGTCATGGACAAGCCGTCTTCAGCCGACTCGACCGTCTCGTACTGGGGGCCATTGGGCTGGATGCTTCTATGGCCCGTCGGGATACTGTACGTCGCCGGCGTTTTCAGGGGCAACGGGTCATGGAAAAGAGAACTCTATGTGCTCGGGTCAGCGGCCTTTGTCTTTTTCATATCACAGACCTTGATCGGCGAATACGACATGTGGCGCGGCAGGTACTTCACTCCGGCGGCAATCATGCTCGCCCCGCTTGCAACCGTGGCAATCGGCACGCAACGCAGATACTCTCAGGTCTTTCTGATATTCGTAATAGCGCTCGGCTCGGTCTCCGCGCTCTCGGCGATGCTTCTGCGCGACAATAACGAGATGGTCGGCTTTAACGGCAAGATACCGGTTTACATGAGAGACCGTTACGCTCAACTTACGCGGGAGGTGGAAGGCATCGTGTCCGCCGATGCGTATAGAAGATTCGACGCCATTGTGCCGATTGATGCGACCGTTGCCCAATGGGTGAATCTGCCGCCGCTTGAGTACATGTACTTCGGGCCAGAGCTAAAACGGCGCGTCATTCCGCTTACCTTCTGGGAAGACGGCGGCGTGCGCGTGCCTTATAACGCGGACTACGCCGTGTTTCACGGCAGTCTGCTTGCCATGAGGAAAAACGACGTGCCCCTCGGGAGCGGGCAGGTTTTAAGAAAGCTCCATCCAACGATGCGGTTCGAGGACAATATCGCCCTGGCGAAAAATAACGGCATTGCTTTTGTCCGCACACAAAGCGGCGCCTACAAGGCGCCCGGGCTCAACGACGGAAACGAAAGGGAGTGGAGCACGACCGACGGCCGCGATATGGTTTTGGCAATAAGGCGGACCGAGCCGTTTGTTGCCCGCACCATTCAGCTGGCGCTCTACCAGACCGGACAGATAAAGGACATAAGCGTGGTTGCGACAAACGACGTGGACGCGCCTCCGGGCAAATGGGTAAGTCTTCGCTCAAGAACGGCCGGTCAGGGCGAATTCAAGGAAAGGATAACGATACAACAGGGCAAGGATGACGACATAGTGATGCTTGAGGTGGACGCGCTGGACAAGGGTTTTGGCGCGTACATGGCATACGGAGTGGCCTCTTTTCCCGGCTCCGGCTACGCGATGAACTACTCCTCAAAGCCGGGCATGGCCCTGAGGGAGATTATGATCTCCGAGGCGGAGCCCGAACGCTTCGGCCTCATGCTCATGGTCAGGGATCTGGAAAGAAGGAGCCTGTCCGAGACGAACGTCGTTATAGACAACGACTATTATCTCCAGTCCAGGCTTGCCGCGCCGGTTGGAAGGGCGTCTCATAATTTTGGACGGACATCGGGAAGCGCGCTCATAAGCGCGGAAAAGAATCTTGCTCACAGGCAAAACAAGGCTTATGCCCTTGCCTCAAGCAGCCAGAGCGGATTCACGGTCGGCGCCTTAAACGACGGAACGCAAATGGCTTGGGGCGCATCAGGCCAGAAAGACAACGAGGACACGCTCTTTGCCGTGGCGAGACAGGACTCGTTCAAGCCGAATATCATTCAGCTTGTGCTATTCAGTCCCGGAGGCAAGGCGCATATAAAAGACCTGAGCGTAGTGGCCTCGGACGACGTTGACGCGCCGGTCAAGGATTGGAAGGTTATACGGTCGAGGATTAAAGGAGACTCCGCATTCGCAAGGAAGATAACCATGCCGAGCGGCGCGGACGGACAGGTTGTAACGATAGAGATAGACGGAGGCGATCCGCTCCATAAGCCCTATAAGGCTTACGGACTCGCGTGTCTGTCCAATAGCGCCGGTTACAAGAGAAACTATATCCCTGAGATGGGCGGCGGCGTATACGTGCACGAGATATTGATGGCGCGGTAGAAGACCGTGAACCGTGTCCGTGACCGTGTAAAAGCAAATCCTTTCACGGACACGGTTACGGCTTTAACACGGCCTTCATATATTGCCCGCGCGGCGAGCGCCCCAATGTCAAAACAGAGGTAAAAACCATGAAGACCACCCTGCTGGTGCTTACGCTTAACGAGATAGAGGGTTTGCAACTCATCATGCCGCGCGTCAACAGGGATTGGGTTGACGAGATAGTAGCGGTTGACGGCGGGTCCATTGACGGCACTATCGAGTATCTCAAGAAGAACGGGATCAGGGTCGTAAACCAGAAGTCGAAAGGGGTTTGCGGCGCGTACTGGGAGGGCTTTGAGGCCGCGACAGGCGACGTGATAATCCCGTTCAGCCCGGACAACAATTCGCTTCCCGAACTGATACCCGCGCTCGTGGCAAAGATGAAGCAGGGCTACGACATGGTGATAGCGTCCCGCTATCTCGACGGCGCTAAAAGCTATGACGACGACCCTGTAACCGCGCTGGGCAATTGGATGTTCACGAAGTCGGTGAACCTGTGCTTCGGCGCGAGGTTCACTGATACGCTCGTCATGTTCAGGGCGTTCAGGAAAGACCTTCTTGAGCGCCTCTGCATGGACGAAAAAAAACGCCCTGTCTTCGAGATGCAGCTTTGCATAAGATGCGCCAAACAGAGGCTCCGGGTGGCCGAGATACCGGCGGATGAGCCAAAAAGGATCGGCGGGGTGAGGAAGATGCGGCCATTGTACAACGGCTCCACGCTTGCATGGCAGTTGGTCAAGGAGATGTTCGTTCATAGGCCGAACGGGACAAGGAATGCCTGAAGGGATCGTCATAACCGGCGCGAAAAGCGGGCTTGGGAGGTTTTTGTACGAGAACCTCGGCGGGCTTGGCGTTACGCGCTCAACCGTTGACGCGGACCTCGCCAAGCTTGAACTCGCGGGAGCGGATGTGATAATCCACTGCGCCTTCAACCGACTATGGGGAGGGGATGCGCTCTCCATGTACGGATACGTGAAAGACAACGTTTTACTCAGCTCGGCCCTTGCAGGGGTGCCTCACGAAAAGTTCATATACCTGTCGAGCATAGAGGTCTATCCGAAAAACAACGCGCTTCATTCCGAGGCCGAATCCCTCGGCATGGGCGCCGTCAACGGACTTTACGGAGCCGCCAAACTCATGAGCGAGGCCATAGTCGCGCAGGCAAGCCCGAATCACGTCATACTGAGGGCCGCCGGACTGCTCGGCGGATATTCGAGGAGGAACACCGTAATGAAACTCATGACGGACCACGAGCCGGAGTTGACGCTCACGCCTGATTCGAGCATAAACTGCGTCCTGTACGAGGACGTCCTGAGTTTCATAAAAGAGGCGATAAAAAGGGATGAAAAGGGGATATTCAACCTCGCCTCGTCGGCCAATGCAACGGTTGAGGAGATAGCGGCGTTTTTTGGGAAGCGCCCGCGATACGGCTCATGGCGCTACGATGCCGGAATGATCGACAACCTCAAGGCAAGGGCGATAACCGGCGGGTTTCAAGACACGTCAATGGACGCGCTGTCGAGGTTTGCGAGCGAGGGGGCGGTCAGATGAGGAAAAAGGTTTTAGTGGCCGGCGCAACCGGCTTTATCGGCAAAAATATCGTTGAGCGACTTGCCGGGCGGCCAGACTATGAACTGTTCGGCACGTACCGTAATTCGGCGTCCCTTGAACGGGCGCAGACCGGCGTTGAATGGATAAAGGCCGACCTGACGAATGCCGCTGACGTGGATAGGGCAATCAAGGGGATGGACGTAGTGGTACAGACCGCCGCAACGACCTCAGGGGCAAAGGACATCGTAACAAGGCCGTATATCCACGTTACGGACAATGCGGTGATGAATTCGCTCATCTTCAGGGCTTGCCACGAGGCGAACGTTGGCCGCGTCGTGTTTTTCAGTTGCACGGTCATGTATGCGTCGGGACAAGAGCCGGTGCGCGAGGAGGGATTCGACGCAAACGCCGGGATGCATAAAAACTATTTCGGCGTGGGCTGGACAAAGGTTTATATCGAAAAGATGTGCGAGTTCTACTCAAGGCTCGGAAGGACGAAATATACGGTTATCAGACACTCCAACGTCTACGGTCCGCATGACAAGTTCGATCTGGAGCGCTCCCACGTCTTCGGCGCGACCATGACCAAGGTAATGAACGCGGGCAAGGTCGGGGATCTCGAGGTCTGGGGCACGGGGGAAGAGGAAAGAGACCTGCTTTACGTCGAAGACCTGGCGGACTTTGTGGAGATCGCGCTCGACAAACAGGACGCGCCATTCGGACTTTACAACGTCGGCTCCGGCGAGGCGATTGCCGTGAACGAATTGGTTAAGCGGGTCATCCGTCATTCCGGCAAAGACTTGACTGTAAGGCACGACGCCTCCCTGCCGACGATAAAAACAAGGCTTTGTCTCGACATCCAAAAGGCCGTTGCCGCGTTCGGCTGGAGGCCCAAGACATCGCTTGACGACGGCATAAGAAAGACAATGGATTGGCTTACCTTTCTTGAAAGACCGGTTACACGGCGACTCGCGCCAAAGGCGCGATAAGACGTGGTCTCAAAATGAGCAATTCCTTACCGGGGCTGACCGCGTTTTTGCGGTTAGCCAGCGGTAGACCAAAGAACTTTAATTGGGAATAAGCATACGGGTTGACGAAAACCGATATTGCCCCAGCGCCATTTTTGAAAAAAGGAGGCGGTAATGTCAAAGGCCGTATTCGCAACAGTCAACTGTAAAAAGAAGCTGTACGCCGCCACGTCGGATAATCTTGCGGCAGTGGCGCCCAACGTCCCGATGGGGCTTTTGGCGTCGTACATGGCCTCTCGCGGCTTTCCGGTGGAACTCATCGATTCCGACGCTCAAGAGTTGAGCGTCGCGGGGCTGGCCGCTCTCCTCTTGGAGAAAAAACCAGGGCTCCTCGTGGTCATCGCCTCAGGCTCGAACCCGTCGGCCTCGACCATGAGCATGGTAGGCATAATAGATTTTTTCAAGGAGTTTTATGCCAACCCGGAGGCAAGGGATATACCCACGGCTATCTGGGGCCCGCATCCGACGGTACTGCCCGAGAGGACGCTCAGGGAAACCGGCGCGGATTATATCGTCAAGGGAGAGGGGTACGAAACCATCTTAGGTCTGTATGAGAGCCTTACCTCGCGCCGCGCCGGGCTCGACGCGATAAAAGGGCTTTGCCGCATGAAAGGCGGGAGATATGTAGAAAACGCGCCGCCAGAACTGGTGGACGTGGATTCGCTTCCCATGATCGACTGGAGCGCCATGCGGCCGTCCGAGTACAGGGCGCATAACTGGCACTGCTTCGGCGACATCGACAACCGCTCTCCTTACGCGATCGTATGGACCAGCATGGGGTGTCCCTACAAGTGCAACTTCTGCTGTATAAACAACCTCTTCGGAAAACATACCTACAGGATGCGTTCGATAGACAACGTCATAGCCGAGATAGACGCGCTTGTCAACATTCACGGGGTGCGGAACATAAAGATACTCGACGAGCTTTTCATCATAAAGCATCCGAGGATTCAGGAGTTTTGCGACAAGCTCAAGGAACGCAAATACGACCTCAATATGTGGTGCTTTGCGCGGGTAGACACGGTTACCCCGGAGATACTAAAAAGCCTAAAAGAGGTGGGCATGAACTGGGTGGCCTACGGTTTTGAATCGGTAAACCACAAGGTGCTGCAAAGCGCCAAAAAAAGATACTCGCTCGATCTTATGGAGGAGGTCATCAAGTGGAGCGCCGACGCGGGCATGAACATCTGCGCCGACGCGATATTCGGCCTCTGGGACGACGACATGGACTCCATGACCGCAACCAAGGAGTTCATCTTCAAGCATCAGTTCGAATGGATAAACATCTACCCGGCCTTTGCCTATCCGGGCACTGAGCTATACGATCAGTACATGGCCAACGGTACGATAGAGACGCCGAAGACTTGGGATCAGTATTCGCTCTACGGGTACGACTGCGTATGTTTGCCGACAAAGCACCTCACCTCGCCTCAGGTCTTGAGGTTCAGGGACGACGTGTTCAATGAATATTTTTCGAGGCCCGAGTTTTTGCGGATGATAGAACGTAAGTTCGGTCAAAGGACGCTCGAACACGTAAGCGGCATGACGAAGATTAAACTCAAGCGCAGGATATTGGGCGACTAGCAGGCTGTTGAAAAAGCCGCATCTGCTTTGTTGTCTCGTCGCTTGGAACTGCGCCCAGCACCACTTTGGATTACGAAAGCAAGTTGCTTGACAAATTTCATCGTACGCAAAGTGGTGCTGGGCTCATTCGTCGCAACTTCCCATTGCAATA
>JACRCE010000012.1 GCA_016213015.1 Deltaproteobacteria bacterium
GACGAGAAGGGGCTTTTGCGATTTGCGAAAAAGGCGGGGATTGAAATAGACTTTTATTCAAAGGAGGTCTTGAGCGTAATAAAGACCCCTACAAGGCCCTCGCAGATGGCGCTCAAGATTGCCGGGCCGGGCGGCGTGTGCGAGAGCGCGGCGCTCAGATCATCGGGAGAAAAAAAACTATGGATAAACAAGGTGAAATGCGGACGAATAACGATCGCGCTGGCGCGATTTACGTCATAGGCATCGGGCCCGGCGCCCTTGAAGACCTTACCGTCCGCGCAAAGGAGAGGCTTGCGGAAGCTGAACACGTGGTGGGCTATACGCGCTACGTTGACCTTATCATGCCGCTCGTGAAGGAGAAGCAGCTCTTTACCACCGGCATGACGCACGAGGTCGAGCGGTGCAAAAAGGCGCTTACACTTGCCATTGACGGCAAGAAGGTTGCCGTGGTGTCGTCCGGCGACGCCGGCATATACGGCATGGCCGGACTGATCCTGCAATTGAAATCGGAATACCCGGAGGCCGTCAACATACCCATCGAGGTCGTCCCAGGGGTTCCGGCGTTCGTAAGCGCTGGCGCGCTCCTCGGCGCTCCGCTGATGCACGACTTCGCGTCCATATCGCTGTCCGACCTTCTTACGCCGTGGGAAAAGATAGAGGCCCGCGTAAGGGCCGCCTCTCAGGCCGACTTCGTTATCATATTCTACAATCCCAAGAGCGCCTCAAGGGTGGAGGGACTCGGCAAGGCGATGCGCGTCGTATCGGAGTTCAGGAGAGCGGATACGCCGGTCGGAATAGTGCGGAACGCCTCAAGGGGGGGAGAGGAAACGATAATCACCACGCTTGGCGACTTTACGCGATATTACGACGACATTGACATGCTGACCATAGTGATAGTAGGCAACGAGAGCAGCTTCACCACCAACGGCCGGATGGTTACGCCGAGAGGGTACCGTGAAGTAAGCGGGGCATAACCGGTCATTATGAACAACGCAAAGAGGGTCATTCTAATCGTGCTTGACGGCTTTGGCGCGGGCGCGCTTACCGACGCTCACCTGTACGGCGACGAGGCCAGCCACACCATTGACAACACGGCCCGCGCAGTCGGCGGACTTGACGTTCCATTTTTATCATCGCTTGGTCTCGGGCTCATCGAAGGGATCGAGACAATCGAAAAGACGGCGCATCCGTTGGCCGCCTATGGCAGGATGAAAGAGGCGTCAATCGGGAAGGACACCTCCACCGGCCACTGGGAGATGTCCGGGATCATACTTGACAAACCCTTTGCGACCTTTCCTCACGGTTTTCCGGCTGAGATGATGGACAGGTTCGTCAAAGAGACCGGTTATGGCTGGCTTTCAGGTATGCCTGCCTCGGGAACCGAGGTCATCGCCATGTTCGGCGAGGAGCATCTCAGGACGAGAAAACTCATCGTCTACACCTCAGCTGACAGCGTTTTTCAGATAGCCGCGCATGAGGACGTAGTTTCTCTTAAGGAGCTTTATCGCGTTTCCGAAAAGGCAAGAAGGTTTTTGTACGATTACAACGTATGCAGGGTCATTGCAAGGCCGTTTACAGGCGGCCAAGGCGCGTTCAAGAGAACGCGGATGAGGAAAGACTGGACAATAGCCCCACCCGGCATAACCGTGCTCGACAGGCTTGCCTCAAACGGCGTCCCTGTCGTCGCCATAGGCAAGGTGGACGACATCTTCTCGCATCGCGGCATAAGCCTTGCCGAGCAGACAAAGGACGACGTCTACGCGATCCATAGAATAATGGCCTCTATGAAGTGCATGGCCGAAGGGCTTATATTCGCCAACCTGAACGACCTCGACACCCTCTACGGCCACAGGAATGACGCGGTCGGTTACGCAAGGCAGTTGAAGCTCGTCGATGAACGATTGAGAGAGGTGAGCCTCGCCATGACCGACCGGGACGTCTTGCTCATTACCGCTGACCACGGCTGCGATCCGACCACGCCTTCAACGGATCACTCGCGGGAATACGCGCCGCTCCTTGTCTATAGCAAGGGCAGACCGGTAGAGGCGGGGATCAACCTCGGCACAAGAGAAACCTTTGCCGACGTGGGGGCGACCATCGCGGAGATATTCGGTCTAAGTACACAGCGCATAGGCATATCTTTTTTAAGAGAGATGTCATTACTATCGTGGTAAGCGAAAAAAACAGCAGAAAACAGTTGCATATTTTCTATATTAGGCATATTGTACTGCTATAGCTTGTTATAGTCGCACTACTCCATAATAACGCTGTGTTCACGCAATCCGAAAGGAGGCAGTTATGGGTCCAGAAGATATTAAACGCATAAGGCAATGTCTTGGTTGGTCTCAGGAGGCGCTTGCAAGGGAGGTCGGCGTAAGCTTTTGCACCGTCAACAGATGGGAGCGCGGCAAGTCCGCCCCCTCTCCGATGGCCATCAGGATATTGGAGGGATTCCGCGGCAAGAACGGTCTCTCCAACAGCAGAAAGATGGTGCGTTTCGCGCTGAAGTATCCGCTGAGCATATATAGGATGCCGTTGGGCGAGGAGGCGAGGCTGGCCGTTCCCGACATGACCGGTTTTACAGCCCATACGGAGGACCTGAGCTACGGCGGGTTGATGTTTAAGACGCACGCCGACGTTAAGCCCGGAGAGTTGCTCGACATCTCTCTTGGCATCGGACAGGCCGGTTCAGTGAGAGCGGTCTCAAGGGCGATATGGACCGTTGAGAAGGCGGGGGGCAGGAACGTCGGCGTCTGCTTTAATGAGATGAAACCAGAGGACTTTGCAAAGGTCGTAAACAACATTCCGGTGTAACGGGCCGGGCATCCATCAACGCTTGAGTCCGCCGCCGCGCCCTTTCAACCGGCGCGGCTTTTTTATCCATGCACTCTCGCGGCCTGCTTTCTCTAAAGTTCTTTACTTCCTCTGAAAACCTCAATAAAATATAGGCTGGCTCTAAAAACTGCTATTTTTCCCGATCTCTGCGTCAGGGCGAAAATAAAAATGCTCACATATTAATTATATGCTCCGCTTTTTATTTTCGCCCTTCCTTGACCTCGGGAAAAATTTCTAATTTTTAGAGGCAGCCTATCGCCTTTCCAAGACCCGCTCAGGAATAATAACAAATGACTCCTCTCGTAAATGTGCTTAAAGCGGTACTAATCTTGCTGACCGTCTTGTTCGTAAACGCCGGAGCCGCTTATGCCGCCGCAGGCCAAAGGCGGATAACCGTTGCCGCGGCATCCGACCTTATATTCGCCATGCGCGAGATCGCCGTTGATTTTGAAAAAGAGACGGGCATAAAGACGACAATCTCCTTCGGCTCAAGCGGCGTATTTGCGGCTCAGATAAGGAGCGGCGCGCCTTACGACCTGTTCTTCAGCGCGGACGAGAGGATTGTCATCGCATTGAAGGATGACGGCTGCCTTGTGCCGGAGAGCGTTGCGCCTTATGCGCGAGGGCGTTTGGCGCTTGTGAGCAAGACAAAGGAGATAACCGGATTTGCCGCGCTCAAGTCCATAAAGACAGGCCGCATAGCGATAGCCAACCCGGAACATGCGCCTTACGGCAGGGCCGCGAAGGAGGCGTTAAAGAGCGCCGGGGTGTATGAGGCCGTCAAGGCGTCTCTCGTTTACGGCGAAAACGTGGCGCATGCCTTGACCTTCGTTGAAACCGGCGACGCCGTCGCCGGGGTCGTCGCACTCTCCGTCGCGCGCCGGAGCGGTTTGAAGGTCGCGCCGATTGACGCATCCATGCACGGCCCTATCGTGCAGGCGGCAGGGGTATTGCGTAAGGCAAAGGACAAGGACTCGGCAATGAAGTTCATAAAATACGTGCTCGGGGCAAAAGGGCGCGGCAAGCTCAAGGAGTACGGTTTCGAGGCGCCTTGAGAAGACCGTGTCCGTGTACCGTGTCCGTGTCCGTAAAGGATTTTTCTTTTTTACGGTCACGAACACGGTCACGTTTCACGGCCTTAAAACGGTCTTATGGATCTCTTCCCGTTATATCTTACGATAAAGGTCAGCCTTACCGCCGTCGTCATCACAACGGCCATCGGTCTTGCCCTGTCATGGGTGATGGCGAAGAAGGAATTCTTCGGCAAGGAACTCCTTGACGTCGTCGTGATGCAGCCGCTCGTCATTCCGCCAACCGTGCTCGGGTATTATCTGCTGACCGCGTTCGGCGGGTCGAGTCGGCTCGGCAGCTTTTTTGCGGATACCCTTGGCTGGGAGATCGTCTTTACATGGAAGGGCGCCGTGGTTGCCTCGGTCGTCTCATCGTTGCCGTTGTTCGTCAAACCGGCAAGGGCCGCGTTCGAGTCGGTATCCAACGACATGGAAAACGCGGCAAGACTGCTCGGCAAGACTGAAGCGCATGTATTCAGGACCATAACCCTTCCGCTTGCGTGGCGCGGGATTGCCGCCGGCGCGGTGCTGGCCTTTGCAAGGGCCACGGGCGAGTTCGGCGCGACTTTAATGATAGCGGGCAACATACCAGGACTTACCGAAACGTTGCCCATAGCCATATACGACGCCATGCTTTCAGGCGACACCCGTTCGGCGAATATACTTGTCGGCATAATCACGGTGTTTTCCTTTCTGGTCATATACGTCGCTGGCGTCTTCACGAAGAAGAGGTATGGATGAGCATCTCCTTTGCCCTGAAAAAGTCCTTTGTAAACGGCTTTTCCATAGATGCCTCCCTCACCCTCGACGCGGAGATGCTGGTGCTGTTCGGCCCTTCCGGCGCGGGTAAAAGCCTTTTGCTTAAACTCATCTCAGGCATCATGCGGCCCGACCAAGGTCGGATAAGCATAGATTCCGAGACGCTCTTCGACTCCGGCGCGGCCTCGATAGACGCGCCGATAAGGTCGAGACGGATAGGTTTTCTTTTTCAGGACTACTCCCTCTTTCCGCACAAGACCGTCTATGAGAACGTCGCCTACGGCATAGATCATCTTGAGCGCAGCGCGATAAAGGCAAGGGTCGGTGAACTCATATCCCTGATGAGGCTCGAGGGCCTTGAGAAAAGCTATCCCCGCCATCTTTCAGGCGGCCAGAAGCAAAGGGCCGCGCTTGCCCGTACCCTTGCGGCCGGCCCGCGCATCCTCCTTCTCGACGAGCCGTTTTCAGCCCTTGACTATCAGGTTAGGGAAAAGCTCCGCGCCGATCTGTTGAAGATACACCGACTCTTTCCGATAACCACCATCCTTGTAACGCACGACCTCGAGGAGGCATTCATGCTTGCCGAGCGCATCGCTGTCATCAATAACGGCAGGCTCGAACATGTGGGAAGCCGCGACGAGGTGTTCTACAGGCCGAGGACAAGGAGCGTCGCCCGCTTCATCGGGACAAGGAACATATTCAGCGGAAAGGTGAGCGAGGCAGGGGAGCGTATTGTTATATCCAGTCCCGGTCTTGGCAGGGTATCCGCTCTCGCACATTCGACAACGGCGTTTTCCATCGGGCAGGAGGCGAGCTTCTGCATACGCCCTGAGGAGATACTTATCGTCAGGCCGGACAAGATGCTTGACACGGAGGAGAACGTATTCGAAGGCCGGATAACCGACTCCGTGGGCAAAGGCTCGACGCACACGCTTTTCATCAAGAGTGGAGAGGCGTCTCTGAAGGTCGAGGTCCCGAACTTCGTTCAGAGAAAACTCGGACTTGCGCTCGGCGCGCCGGTAAGGGTACTATTGAAGAAGGAGAGCATCTGGGTGATACCTGAGTGA
>JACRCE010000090.1 GCA_016213015.1 Deltaproteobacteria bacterium
CTGATTAATTCGCCGACCCGTCATTCTCGCGCAGCGTAGAATCTCGTCTTCAAGGAAATCAACCCAGCACCACTTTGTTGCACGAAGGAATTTGCCAAGGAACACGCTTTCATAATCCAAAGTGGTGCTGGGCTCGCAATGACAAATTGAGAATTAATCAGAGTTTCCTAAAGTCTTTACCACATCCTACCTTCCATATCCAACCGACAACCTCTATCAGAGGAGGCATCTTGATAAACATCCGGTTATTATTCGTTGCGACGTTGGTAACGATGACCTTGAACGCCTCAGCCGCCTTGGCCGAGTCCGGTTTCGACCTATCGCTCAGCGCGGGTTACAGGCGCGACACACTTGACTGGAACATCGCGGGCGACACGAGCGGCGCCAACCCGAACATCCTGTCCGAGCTTGCATGGAAAAACATTAAGAGTGAACAACTGAAACTTACCGGCAAGGCCAATATAAAGGACGTTGTCGTTGTGCGCGGCTATGCCGACTACGGCTGGATATATTCCGGGGAGAATCAGGACTCGGACTATCTTGCGGATAACCGCGCCGGAGAGTATTCGCGCTCCAACAATAGATCCGATTCAGGCAACGTAAGCGATTATTCCATAGGCGGCGGCTTCCCCGCGCGCTACGCCAGCCCTGAGGGCATTATACAATTCGCGCCGATGGTCGGCTGGTCCCAGCACAGGCAAAACCTGAGGATAACGGACGGGTATCAGACCATCCCTGCAACCGGGGCGTTCAAGGGGCTTGACAGCTCATACAAGGCGCGTTGGCACGGGCCGTGGTATGGTGTTGATCTCGGCTATAAGCATCCAAGGTTTACGGTCTCAGGGGCATTTGAATATCACTTCCAAAGCAAGTTCTACGCGACGGCGAATTGGAATCTCAGGGGCGATTTTCAGCATCCGAGGAGTTTTGAGCATTTTGCCGACGGCAAGGGCAGGATAGGCTCGCTTGATGCGGCCTTTGTCCTGACAAAGCGTATCTCCTTGATTGCCGAGGCCCGTTATCAGAAGTGGCGCGCGGAAAACGGCATTGACAGGACGTACTTTTCCAACGGCGTAATAGCCGACACCAGATTGAACGAGGTCAACTGGACGTCTTATGATCTCATGGCCGGGGCGATGTTGAGTTTGTAGGGGCAACCAGTGGCGACTCTTACACATTAGCCTTGACAAACATCGCGGTTTGTATTATAAAAGTCATTACAATCGAATAACGGATAATCTTATCCAGAGTGGCAGAGGGACTGGCCCTGTGAAGCCACAGCAACCGATGCGTAGCCATAAAATGGCGCGTATGTCAGGTGCTAACTCCAGCAAGGTCTATCGGCCTTGCGAAGATAAGAAAAGGTAAGCGCCTCTTCTTAGCTTCATAATAAGAAGGGGTTTTTTTTTGGAGTAAGCGCCCATAGTCAAAAGTTGTGGTATCCTTTATGGCGCAATCGGCAACGAACAGGAGGCTTTTATTATGAGTTATCTGAAAGGTTTGAAGTGCCGCGAGTGCGGCAAGGACTATCCGAAAGAGGCGCTACACGTATGCGAGCTGTGTTTCGGCCCTCTTGAGGTCAACTATGAGTATGAGCAAATCGGCAAGACCCTGACAAGGGACGTCATCTCGAAGAGACCGCCCAACATGTGGCGCTACAGGGAGCTTCTTCCCATCGAAGGCGAGCCGTCGGTCGGCGCTCAGGTCGGGTTTACGCCTCTTATAAGGGCTAAAAACCTCGGCGAGGCGCTCGGCGTAAAGGAGCTGTATCTCAAGAACGACGCCGTGAACTTCCCGACGCTATCGTTCAAGGACAGGGTCGTCTCCGTCGCCATATCGAGGGCAAGGGAGATGGGATTTAAGATAATCGCCTGCGCCTCCACCGGAAACCTCGCCAATTCGGTTGCCGCGAATTCCGCGGCCTGCGGCATGGAGAGCTACGTCTTTATTCCGCATGATCTTGAGCAGTCAAAGGTGCTCGGCACGCTCGTCTACGGGGCAAACGTCGTGAGCATCCGAGGCACCTACGACGAGGTGAACAGGCTTTGCAGCGAGGTGGCCGGCAAGTACGGCTGGGCGTTCGTGAACATCAACATCAGGCCGTATTACGCGGAAGGCTCGAAGACCTTCGGCTATGAGATAGCGGAGCAACTCGGCTGGAAGCTCCCGCGGCACATCATCGTGCCCATGGCCGGAGGCTCGCTCATAACCAAGATATGGAAGGCGTTCAAGGAGTTCCATACGCTCGGCTTCGTAAAGAACCTCGATACGAGGGTCTACGGGGCGCAGGCGGCCGGATGCTCCCCGATAGTGAACGCCGTAAAGGAAGGCACCGAGCTTATAAGGCCGGTAAGGCCCAACACCATTGCCAAGAGCCTTGCCATCGGCAATCCGGCTGATGGGTACTATTCGGCAAAGACGATAACCAACAGCGGAGGGTGGGCGGATAACGTGACGGACGAGGAGATAATAAGCGCCATGAAGCTCCTTGCCGAGACAGAGGGCGTGTTCGCCGAGACGGCCGGAGGCGTAACGCTCGGCGTTACAAAGAGGCTCATCGAACAGGGCAGGATACCGAGGGACGAATCCATCGTGGTGAGCATCACGGGCAACGGACTGAAGACGCAGGAGGCGCTTGCCGGCAAGCTGGGCGAGGTTACAGTGATAAACTCAAAGCTTGCAGAGTTCGACGACCTTGTTAAGAGCGCGGGTAAGGTATATGCGGTAAGGGCGTAGCAGGCAACCTGTAAAGGAAGCTCTGATTAATTCGTCTAAGCCGTCATTCTCGCGCAGCGTAGAATCTCGTCTTCTAAGGAAATCGCCAACTTAGAGATTGCCGCGCCCAGCACCACTTTGTTGCACGAAGGAATTTGCCAAGGAACACGCTTTCATAATCCAAAGTGGTGCTGGGCTCGCAATGACAGAAAAGAGAATTAATCAGAGCTTCCTAAAGTCAATCGCCTATCGGTCTTGGCGGAAGGCATTTTTTTGTTCCATCAGCCGTGTTTTCTGGTAATATATAAAATACGGCTCGGACCCGTATTGCCGCGTTTGAACGACAACTACCAAGGAGCAAGGCTTAGGACATGACAGACCATTTTGTTGAAGATAAGACGAACAAGGTTAACGTAAAACTTGAGGGCATGGCCGAGAAGGTGAACTTCAACGACTTGAAGACCGGCGGCTTCATCAAGCAAAGGCAGAAGGACATGTTCACCGTGCGGCTTCGCTGTCCGGGCGGTCGTCTTTCAACCGACAAACTCGTCGAGATATCCAAGATAGCCCATAAGTACAGCAAAAAAAGCGTGGTGCACTTCAGCTTCAGGCAGTCGCTTGAGATACTTTACGTGGACTACAAGGAGTTCGGCAACATAGTGGCCGAGTTGGAGAAGATCGGCCAGAAGGTCGCTTCCTGCGGCCCCCGCGTGAGGGTGCCGACGGCCTGCGGCGGATGCGAATACAACCCCAACGGCCTTACCGATACTCAGAAGATGGCCGACATGGTTGACAAGAAGTTTTTCGGTACGCCGACCCCTCATAAGTTCAAGACCTCTTTTTCCGGCTGTCCAATAGACTGCGCGAGGACAAAGGAGATGGACTTAGGTTTTCAGGGCGTGGTCGAGCCTGTATGGGACGAGCCGAGTTGCACCGGATGCACGATATGCGCCGAGGCTTGCAAGGAGGACGCGATAGTCTCGGACCCGGACACGGGAAAGCCGATATTCGACCCCAAGAAGTGCATCTTCTGCGGGGACTGCATCAGGGCGTGTCCTACCGAGGCGTGGAAGGCCAAGAGATACGGCCATATAGTAAGGGTGGGCGGCAAACACGGACGCCATCCGGTTGAGGCGATAGAGGTGTGCGCATTCCTGCCCGATGAAAAGGTGCCGGACGCCATACAAAAGAGCATCGAATGGTACAATGCCAACGGCAAGCGCGGCGAGAGGATAGCCACGGTATTGAAGCGCGTCGGGGTGCGGAGTTATCTCGACCACATGGCCCCTGTCTTCGGAGCGGTGGCTCCGGCATTCGCCGAGACAACGGACAAACAGGGAGTTTGAACGTATAAAAGGATGGTTGCGATATGATGGTCAAGGTATTCACCTCCGGCGGCGACGTTGCGCGGCTTGAGGCCATTATCAACGAATGGCTTGCAAGCAACAAAGTAAGGGTGGCGAACGTAAGCCAGAGCTATGCCTACAAGTCGGAGGACAGCGTCTTTCATACGCTGGTCAGCATCTGGTACGAGCCGCAATCATAAGACTGGAGGGCAACTATATGTCGGACGCAAAACCGGTTATAAAGGCCGACGCAACGCTTGATCTGCGCGGGGTCATGTGCCCCATAAACTTCGTGAAGACCAAACTCAAGATCGAGGCGATGGAGACGGGACAGGTGCTCGAGCTTCTCCTCGATTCCGGCGAGCCTGTCCAGAACGTGCCCAAGAGCGTCAAGGAAGAGGGGCACAAGATACTCGAGGTAAAAAAAGAGGATGGGCACTTCAGGTTGATGGTGAAGAAGGGCTGTTGAAAGACCGTGAACCGTGACCGTTGTCCGTGACCGTAGAAGATTTATTTTTTACACGGTTCACGGTTACGGACACGGCCTTTAACTGATAACTACTACAGGAGGTATATTCAAGATGGCTGTCAAGGTAAGGATTCCAACACCTTTGAGAAAACTCACCAACGGGGCCGACGAGGTGAAGGCCGACGGCGCGAATATTAAGGACGTGCTCAACGATCTGGAGAAGAATTTTCCCGGGCTTAAAGAGCGGATATGCGAGCCGGACGGAGCCTTGAGAAGGTTTGTAAACCTGTATCTCAATGACGAGGACATCCGGTTCAAGGATAACCTTGCGACAACGCTCAAGGAAAACGATGAGCTTTCCATAATACCGGCCATAGCCGGAGGTGTCTTTTGAAGAAGCGGATATATATGACCTATCCAACCGAGCTTGTCAAGGAACCTCTGTTGTATCAGGCCAACAGGCAGTTTAAGGTCGTAACCAACATCAGGCAGGCCACGGTTTCCGACAAGGTTGGCATCGTAGCCCTCGAATTGGACGGCGAGCCGGACGAGATCGAAAGGCTGATAAAGTTTTTCAGCGACAAGGGCGTAAAGGTCGAGCCTATCGAGCTTGATATAATCGAATAAGGCTTTATTCAAGGCCGAACGTTAAAAACCCCGCCCTAATCCGGCGGGGTTTTTGTCTTTAATGCCTTATATTTCAATGACTTTTGTCATAAACAAAATATCTTGACAAGGCAACTCAGGTATTATAAACTTGATTAGCTGACTCAGGTATTATTTGATCTATCCCTTCCATTCAAAAGAGGCATCTCCAATGAGCGTACAAAAACTCCTTGAGGCGCATTTGCGTAATTCGTCAAGCCCGGTCGTCAGCCGTTCCATAGTCGAGCTTGTCGGCAAAACGCCCCTTGTCAGGATAAACAGGATTACCGCTGAACTGCCGAAGGACGTTGAGATATACGCCAAGCTGGAGGGTTATAATCCCGGCGGTTCGGTCAAGGACAGGGCGGCCCTCAGGATGATAGAGGACGCCGAGGACCAAGGCAGGCTCACGCGGGACAAGGTCATACTCGATTCCACGTCCGGCAACACCGGCATTGCATACTCATGGATCGGCGCGGTCAAGGGTTATAAGGTAGAGCTTGTCGTTCCGGGCAACGTGAGCGAGGAGCGCAAGAAGATACTGAACGCATTCGGCGCAAAGGTCGTCTTTTCAAGCCCGCTTGAAGGCTCGGACGGCGCGATACGGCTTGCGTGGAAGATATACGTCGAGCATCCCGACAGGTACTGCAAGCTGGATCAGTACAACAACCCGTCCAACCCGCAGGCGCACTACGACGGCACCGGCGCCGAGATAATCGCCCAGACCGAGGGCAGGGTAACGCACTTCGTTGCAAGCATCGGCACCGGCGGCACGATAATGGGCACGGGCAGGAGGCTCAAGGAGTTTTCAAAGGAGATAAAGGTCGTGGCCGTGGAGCCGGATAACGCCTTTCACGGCCTTGAAGGACTAAAGCACATGGCCTCGTCGATAGTGCCGGGCATCTATCACGAGGATGAGCTTGACGAGAAGATACCGGCCCCGACCGAGGAGTCGTACCTGATGGCCAAGCGGCTTGCAAGGGAGGAAGGGCTTTTGGTCGGCCAGTCGTCCGGCGCGGCTATGTGGGCCGCGCTTGAACTGGGAAAGAGATTGCAAAAAGGCGTCGTTGCGGTGATATTCCCGGACAACGGGGACAAATACCTTTCAACGAGGCTCTGGGAGGTCTGACGTGTTCCTCAACTTCAACAAGAATTGCCTGTATATCCCTCGTCAGGTCTACGACGAGATGCTTGCCCACGCCGAGCAATCATATCCGCATGAATGTTGCGGCGTGCTCGTGGGGAGCGCGCTTAAGGACAGACGGGTCTTTTCCGCTCACACGGTAACCAACGTCAACGTCGAGAGGGCAAAGGACAGGTACGACATAGACCCCAAAGAGATTCTCATGATCGACAGACAGGCAAGGGCCGAAGGGCTCGATATCCTCGGCTTTTACCACTCTCACCCGGACCACCCGGACAGACCGTCGGAGTTCGACAGGGCAATGGGCCAGCCCGGTTATTCTTACGTGATAATATCCGTAAAGAGCGGAAAGACCGCCTCGGTCAAGTGTTGGGCCTTCGATGACGTAAACGATCCGTTCAAGGAAGAAAAGCTCAAGATAGGTTGATGAAGACCGTGAACCGTGTCCGTGACCGTGAAAGATTCGCTAAAGGTTATCAGTTATCCTTTATCGGTATAAGGATAAGTATTTTACCTTAACCGAACCGTCCACCGATAACCGATTACAGTTTATGGTTCTCACACGGTCAACGGTCACGGTTAACGGCCTTTTAACCCCTTTCGAGGGGTTTATTTTTATAACGAATCCTTTACGGTCACGCTTCACGGTCACGGACAACGGTCTTTTCAAGGAGACATGATCATGGATTTTACCGAAGAGCAGATAGAGCGATACTCAAGGCACATCATACTGCCTGAGATAGGCGGCAAAGGGCAGGCAAGGCTTTTGAAGAGCAAGGTCTTCGTGCTTGGGGCCGGCGGGTTGGGTTCTCCATCGCTCCTGTACCTTGCGGCCGCGGGCGTCGGAACCATCGGCATCGCGGACGGAGACTCGGTTGACCTGAGTAACCTCCAGCGCCAGATAATACACGATACCTCGCGCATCGGGATGCCCAAGGTCTTATCCGCAAAGGCGTCAATAGAGGCCATCAACCCGGACGTAAAGGTCGAGCCTCTTCATGGTCGTCTTACCGAGGACAATATCAGGGAGGTAATAAGGGAGTATGACGTGGTGCTTGACGGGAGCGACAACTTCCCCACGCGCTTTCTGATGAATGACGCGGCGTTCTTCGAGTCAAAGCCGCTCGTATCCGGGAGCATGTTCAGGTTCGACGGACAGGTGTCGGTCTTCAAGCCGCGCAAGGGTTTTCCATGCTATAGATGCCTCTACCCTGAGCCGCCGCCAAAGGGTCTTGTGCCGAGCTGTCAGGAGGCGGGCGTGCTTGGGGCGCTTGCCGGGGTAATCGGCGTATTGCAGGCCGTAGAGACGGTGAAGGAACTCCTTGGTCTTGGGGACGGCCTTGCCGGGCATCTCCTTATATTCGACGCGCTCAAGATGACGTTCAGGAAGGTCAAGGTAAGGAAAGACCCTGAGTGCGCCCTGTGCGGAGACAGTCCGAGTATCATGGAGTTGAAGGCGTATGAGGAGGCGGCATGCGAGTTCCGTTAGGTTGCCTCTAAAAATTGCTATTTTTCCCGATTTCTTTGTCAGGGCGAAAATAAAAAGTTCACATACCGCGTATATGCTGCGCTTTTAATTTTCGCTTCCATCGCCCAGCACCACTTTGGATTACGAAAGGATGTTGTTTCCCAAGTCTCTTCGTGCAACAAAGTGGTGCTGAGGCTCGAACTCGGAAAAACTATCTAAGGAAGGTCTGATTTATTCGCCGACCCGTCATTGCGAGCAAAGCGAAGCAATCTCGTCTTCAAGGAAATCAACAACTTAGAGATTGCCGCGCCGCGAAAGCGCGGCTCGCAATGACAAAATAAGAATTAATCAGAGCTTCCC
>JACRCE010000088.1 GCA_016213015.1 Deltaproteobacteria bacterium
GCTCTGATTAATTCACTAACACGTCATTGCGAGCAACGCGAAGCAATCTCGTCTTCAAGGAAATCAACAACTTAGAGATTGCTTCGCCGCAAAAGCGCGGCTCGCAATGACAGAAAAGGGAATTAATCAGACCTTCCCTAAGTGAGGAAGCCCGCCCTTTATACGACTAAAGTTTGGGCAATAGGCGGCAGTAATGCTCAATAATTGGTCAGCCTTGCGGCCTTCATCCCGCTCTGTTAAAATGGTGCAGCTATGTCAACCAACCTCATCATCGACGGATATAACCTTATCGGCCTTGACCGGGACATCGAGGCCGGGCGTGAGCGGCTTATTGAAGACCTCATCGTCTACAAAAAGGCGGTGAGCGTCAGGATTACCGTCGTATTCGACGGCACGTTATCCGGCAGCCTCACGAGGGGCAATATGTCGCGCTCAGGCATAAATATCGTCTTTTCACGCGCTGGGGAGCAGGCCGACGCAATAATCAAGGAGATGGCGCACCGTATCGGCTCAGGGGCAACCGTCGTAACCTCGGACAGGGACGTGAGCGCCGCCGTGCGCTCCTTCGGCGCGGTTGTCGTAGAGTCCGTTGAGTTCAGGCGTGTGCTTGACGAGGCGCTTTACGAAGACATCAAAGGGGCGGTATCGGAGGACGAGACGTATGATTCGTCAGTCCGGAAAAAAGGCAACCCAAGAAGACTGCCGAAGGCCGATAGGCTTAAACAACACAGGCTCGACAAACTGCGGAAAAAGTAGTTGGAGGTTCCCGGTGCGCTTCCATAAAACCTTAAAGCGCCGAATCAGCGGCATTATCGTTGCCGCATTGGCAGCGTCAACCGCCTCCCTTGCGGCAGACTCAGCCGTACAGCCGACGCAGACCTTTGAGGAGTTGTCAAAAAGAAAACTTCATCATCAAGCAGACGGCACGTTCTTCAACCCGTGGTGCGACGAATGCAGACGCGGCATGTTGGACTTTTTGTACTGGAAGCTCGTGTCAACCAACCGGCACGCGGAACAAAAAAAGAGGCCGATTGCCTTTCAAGTGCACAGACCAGGCTTTGCCGCGCTTGAAGCCGGTGAAAAGGATTATACGGTCTGGCTTGGACATTCGACCGTGCTTATCCGCGCTAACGGTATTCGGATATTGACCGACCCTGTGTTCGGAGACATAAACTTCCTCTTGAAGAGAAAGACGGCGCTTCCGATTGGAAGCCCTGAAGACCTTCCGGCGATCCACTATGTCGTCATCTCTCATAACCATTACGACCATTTGGACATCGCAAGCATAAGGCTTCTGAAAAAACTATTCGACCCGCGGTTCGTAACCGGGCCCGGATATGCCGGTTTTTTCAAGACGATTACGGACAAGCACACAACCCTTGACTGGTGGGAGGCGCATGAGGCCGAAGGCGTAAGGATAACCTCTCTTCCGGCGCAACACTGGTCGAGAAGAGGCGTATTCGATACGAATAAAATGCTGTGGGCAAGTTATCTCGTGGAAGGAAAAGGCAAAAGATACTTTTGGGCCGGAGATACCGGATATTTTGCGGCCTTCAGGGAGTACGGCGAAAAATTCGGCCCCTTTGACGCGGCGTTTTTGCCGATAGGCTCTTACGAGCCGAGGTGGTTCATGGGTGTAAACCACTTAAACCCGGAAGAGGCGCTCAAGACAGCGGTTGAACTCAGGGCACGTATATTCATCCCCATACATTGGGGAACGTTCGATCTGACCGACGAGCCGCTCTATCTGCCGATCGAGCGGCTCAAGGAGGCCGCAAAAGACGCGCCGAACAAGCCGCGCTTGAAGATACTCGACCACGGCGGATGGACGACGTTTGAGTGAAAAGGCCGTAAGCCGCCGCCTTTCTTCGATTGACATTGTGCTACGTTTGTAATACAATTGTCATATGATAGTTTTCGATTCGTCCACGCTAATCCTGCTTGCCAAGATAGACGTGCTGGAATTGTTTATTTCAGATTACGGCGGGCAGGTTGTTATACCGGAAAAAGTCAGGGAAGAGGTCTTGATGAAGGATGGCGATGAGACGCCGGGGCTGTACGCCCTGATCAAGGACGCAAGGATCGGCGTTTTGAGAGCGTCCGACGGGAAGCTGCCGCAAAAGCTTATGGATGATTTCAATATAGACTCGGGGGAAGCCGAAGCCATAGCAGCGGCCTTGAAAAAAAGAGCAACGGTTGCCACCGACGACAGAAATGCCATCAGGGCGTGTAAATTTTTGAAGATCGACTTCATAACGGCGATAGCGATTTTAATAAGGGCGGTTGAGAAGGGACTTATAGATAAAAGTGAGGCCATTTTCAAATTGGAGAAGTTAGCAGACGTCGGAAGGTATAAAAAGACGATAATCGTGGACGCGAGAAGGCATATTAAGGGAGGTATCCCGGATGTCAGTGAAAACTCTTAGCATACGCATGAACGAGAACGACTACCGCGCGCTCGTCATGCTGGCGCAAGAAGAAAAGGAAGACGTATCAAAGACGGTGAGGGAGCTTGTCGAACTCGGGCGAACCATGCTTGCCATAGAAAAATACAAGGGCAGGGAGGCGTCCATGGAAAAGGCCGCGCGCATAGCGGGCGTGTCCATCTCAAGGATGCTCGACATAATGAAGGAGCATGGCGTTAGAGCCAATCTCGAAGAAGAGGATTATCTTAAGAGCCTGAAGACGATAAGGCGGATTTGGTAGTGGAATATGAAGAAGCGCTTGGACTGGGCGCACTCATGGGTTCAGGTTTGCAGCCTGAACCCATAAGGATGCACAACGGCACGATACTCGAAGCCCTTACTTCTTGCACGGCCCTTTGTATGCGCCGCTGAGTTTGATGAGGCGCTTCATGGGCTGGCCGCCCTTCGGCGTCATCTTCATGGTCATGGAGCCGCTGTAGCTGTCTTTCTTGTAGGTTATCTCGCCGTCCCCGTCGGTTACGCTGCCGTCCTTGTCCTCGCAACGCACCTTCCACGTCGCCTTGTTGCCCGCGAGTTTCTGTTCTTTCATCACGCACTTGTCATCCTTCTGGCCGGTCTTGGGTATCAGGTCGCTTTTTGTGATGCACTGCGCGTTCTTGAAGGTCATGGGTTGCATCGCCGGCATCCCGGCGGGCATCTCCATGGTTACCTCGGTTGCGGTCTCCCAACTGCCCTCTTTTATGTCCGGCGCGCCTAAGCTCAACGAGGGCGCGGTAAGCAAGAGTGCAGCGACCGGAAGCAACATCTTTTTCAACTTTGACATGTAAACCTCCTTGTTGAAGGCTGCCTCAAAAATAGCAATTTTTGAGGCAGCCTTATATCGCCTGCGCCTTCTTTACCACCATCGGGCGCTCGGCGTCCGAGAGAAGCGCGTCCGACTCCGGGTAGAGTATGTGCTCTTCCTTCATGTTGTGGTTGCCGAGTATGTTGATGAGGTACGCCGTGCCGCTCGATGCCGCCTTTGCGTCCTTCGACTCGGCGGCCGTCAACAGTTTATCAAGCGTCTCTTTGATGTCCTTGTGCTCCATCTTCATGACAAAGGTCGGCCCGGCCTCGGTCATGCCGGTCTTTTCCTCGAACATCGGAAAGAGTATCTCCTCCTCGGCCTTTATGTGTCTTCTCAGTCCGAGTTTGAACTCGCGGATATGCGTTAGGGCATCCTCCCAGCCGTTGTTTTTAAGCGCGGACTGAAACCTGTTGAGTATGGCGTCAAGCCTTCTGTGGTCCGTCTCGAAGTATTCGGTTATCGTTCTTTTCGGGTCGTCGCTCATACGCCTTGCTATTTGAACGCGCCATGCCTCGGGGCCGGATTCGAGCGCCCACCAGTCATAAGCGCCGTCGTACTCCATCTGGAACTGGTAGAGCAGGGGCTTAGGCTCATGGTCGTTTATGAGCACAAATGCCTCGCCCGCTTTCAAGCCGTTGAATGTCTCGAATATCCTTTGGTGCCTCTCCCTTGGAGAGTACTCCCTTACGTCCAGCGAATCAACTGTTTTTTCCATGGCAAGCCTCCTTTTGCAAGTGATTATATCTCTATTCTACGCCCACGCCGCGCAAGGCGACATGACAAATGTCAGGCGAGGGACGGCGCGTTCCTTAATGCGAAAAGAAATCGCTTGACAAGAGCGTCCAATGATGATATTGAATATCACTATCAAATGAAAATGATTTTCAATATCATACGACACGGACGGGTTGAAAATCGAAAAAGGGGGTTCAAAGAGATGTGGACGATGAACGGGTTGATGAACGGCTTGAAAGCTGGTATGCTGTGTGCCTTGCTCTTCGCGCCGTTGGCGGGCGCGGCTCAAGCCGAGGAGCCGGACAAGGAGTTTAAGGAGATCAAAAAGCAGATACAGGTCCTGACCGAAGAGGTCGAGAGGATGAAGCTCGGCGGGGCGGTCGAGCCTTCATACGAGAGCTACTCGGGCCTCGGCCCTGCCGCCTCAAAGGTCTACGGCGCGGCCAAGGGCGTGTCCCTTGGCGGTTATGGGGAGCTTGTCTACCATAACTATCAGGACGACACCATGAAGGACTTTGCCGACGCATACAGGCTTGTTCTGTACGCCGGTTACAAGTACAGCGACAAGGTGGTTATGAACACTGAGCTTGAGTTCGAGCACGGCGGCTTCAAGAACGTCGGCACGGGCGTCGCCCCGACCGGCGGCACGGCCAAGGCAAGCGAGGTCTACGTGGAGTTTTCGTATCTCGACTTCCTCGTAAGCAAGCCCTTGAGCTTCAGGACCGGGCTGATGCTCGTGCCCATAGGAATAACAAATGAGTTTCACGAGCCGACGGTTTATAATAGCGTATTGAGGCCGGACGTGGAGACCAACGTCATACCTACGACGTGGCGGGACATCGGCGTCATGGCCTACGGAGAGTACGGCATGTTCAAATATAACGCGGCCCTGATAAACGGCCTGCGCGCAGACCGGTTCAGCTCCGGCACATGGATAAGGGACGGTCGTCAGCAGGGCGCTGAGGCGAACGCCGACGGCTGGGCCGGGGTGGTGCGTCTCGAGGCCGCGCCGTTCAACGGACTTAACGCGGGCGCCACATATTACAAAGGACATGCCGGACACGGCAAGGGCAAGGATCAGGAGCCGCTCGGCGCAAATGAAAAGACGGCCAAGGTCTCGCTCTGGGAGGCGCACACCGAGTTCAAGCACAAAACAGTCGAGTTGAAGGCGCTTTACGCCAAGGGTAGACTCAGCGGCAACAACGCCTTTGAGAACACCCCGCCCAACGGGGTCGGCAAGGAGGCGGGCGGCTGGTACGTGGAGGCGGCCATTGACGTCCTGCCGCACGTTATGAGCGCCGGGGATTCGTCCCTTACGCCGTTTGTGCGTTACGAAAAGTACGACACCAATAAAAAGGGCTTTAACGGCTACAGGGATTCAAGGCAACAGCGCGAGGTTCGCACCGCCGGCGTGAGCTTCAAGCCCAATCCGTACGTCGTGCTTAAGGTAGATTATCAGTGGCGGGACACGGGTTCGCGCCTTGCCAATGGGAAGGGCGCGAACCTTGACGAGAACAAGGTGGATCAGTTGAACGCCGGAGTCGGGTTCATATTCTAAAGAACGGAGTTCATTCGTGTTGATCAACGCCAGAGTCATGTCATTGCCGTTGCGCCGGGTTTTCCTCCCCCTCCTTTCCGGCGCAACGGCGCTCTTGGCGTTTTTCCTGCTTGTCATCCCGGACGTGTCTATGGCAAAGGTTTTTGCCACGCGGGACGAGGCGCTAAAGCGCGCCTTCCCTCAGGCAACGGCAATCGAAAAGCGTACGCTCTACCTTGACCCGGCCGACGTAGCCCGCATGGAGAAGATGAGCGGGGCAAAGATGGACTCAAGGCTTTTCACCTATTACGAGGCCGTCGGCAAGTCAGGCGTCCTCGGCTATGCCGTTATCGCGGGTCATGCCGTAAGGACGAAGCAGGAGGTATACATGGTGGTAATCGCACCAAGCGGCGCGATAGACTTCCTTGAGATACTCGCCTTTTACGAGCCTGAGGAGTACATGCCGCCCAAGAGATGGCTTGCCGTCTTCTCCGGGAAAGCGCTTACCGACGCCTTGCGGCCTAAGCAGGAGATACCCATGATAAGCGGGGCAACGATAACCACGTACACGCTCACCTCTGAGGTGAGAAAGACGCTTGCAATATTCAATGCTCTGGTGCTCGGAGGCAAGAGATGAGATTTCTGGTTGACGGGGATTTCAACAACGGGAGCCTCTTGAAGCTGATACTCTTTTGCGCCCTTGTCTATCTTACGATAATGTCTATAACGAACGCGCTTTTGTTCATCGATAAGACCGGGTTTGAAGCTCAGACGATTGTTGAACAGTACCTTGGCTCGGAGGAGCAGTTCAGAAACCCTGCCTCTTATAGGGGGCTTCTTGAGGGCACGCATACGCACCTTTTCGCGGCAGGCATCATGCTGTTGCTGGTCAATCATCTGACCGTGTTTACGGGCCTGAAGCAGGGCATCAAGCTGACGCTGTTAATAACCTCGTTTTCATCCGGTCTCCTCGACATGGCATCGGGCTGGCTCATACGCTTTGTGTCGCCGTCCTTTGCATATCTCAAGATAGCCGCCTTCGCCGCCTTCGAGCTTTCTCTCTTTTGCCTTCTTGCCGCGTCGTTCATGTCGCTGGCGTTGTATGACAGGAAGCGCCCGTGAGGCAAACTGTTGACGACCGATCCATTCAACCTGTTTTCAGCGGACGCGCGGCCTTACGCTCACGCCGCGCTTCATCAGATAGTCTTTGGTCTGGGGTATGGTGAAGGTTCCGAAGTGGAAGATGGACGCCGCGAGCGCGGCTGAGGCGCCGGATATTGCGAACGCCTCGTATATATGCTCAAGTGTGCCCGCCCCGCCCGAGGCTATGACCGGGATATCCACCGCCTCTGAGACCGCCTTTGTGAGTTCAAGGTCGTAGCCGTCCTTTGTGCCGTCCTTGTCCATGCTCGTGAGGAGTATCTCTCCCGCGCCGAAGGAGGCCATTTTGTTTGCCCACTCGACCACGTCAAGCCCCCTTGGTTTCCTGCCGCCGTGGGTGTATACCTCCCAGCGCTTGGGCTCAACGCCCGGCCTTGCCTTTGCGTCAATGGCAACCACGATGCACTGGCTGCCGAAGCGTTCGGACGCCGTGCGGACAAACTCAGGGTTTTCTACGGCGGTCGTGTTTATGGAGACCTTGTCAGTGCCTGCGCGCAACAGGTCTTTGATGTCGTCAATGGTCTTTATTCCGCCTCCGACGGTCAGCGGCAT
This sequence comes from Deltaproteobacteria bacterium, assembly GCA_016213015.1. Taxonomy (GTDB): domain Bacteria; phylum Desulfobacterota; class GWC2-55-46; order GWC2-55-46; family GWC2-55-46; genus JACRCE01. Next base: position 7,259 of record JACRCE010000088.1, read on the forward strand.
GAAGACCTCACAGGCGCATCTCTCGACCACGTTCAGCATGGTGCCTCGCGCCTCGTGCGAGGCGGTTATGTCAAGGAAGACCAGTTCGTCCGCGCCCTGCGCCTCGTAGGCCATGGCCGACTCGACCGGGTCTCCGGCGTCAATAAGGTCAACGAAGCTCACGCCCTTTACGACCCTGCCGTCCTTTACGTCAAGACAAGGTATTATGCGCTTGGTCAGCATCCGGCCGCCTTTATGGCCTCTTCAAGGTTTATCGCTCCGGCGTAGAGAGCCTTGCCTATTATCACGCCTTCCACGCTGCTTCCGAGGTACGCCTTTACGTCGTCCAGCGTAGATACGCCGCCTGAGGCAACGACCGGTATATTCACGGAGCCGGCCAGATCACAGGTGGCCTTGTGGTTCGGGCCTTTGAGCATCCCGTCTCTTGAGATGTCCGTATAGATGATGCAGGATATGCCCTTGCCTTCGAGCGCGGTTGCGAGTTCAGAGGCGCGTTTGCCGGTTACGTTAACCCAGCCCTTTATGGCGACGAAGCCGTCCTTTGCGTCTATTCCGGCGGCAAGGCGTTGCGGATATTTTTTTGCAAGGGTTGCAAGAAGCGTCGGGTTTTCAACGGCTATTGTGCCGAGGATTATGCGCTTTACGTTTTTTATATTGAGATACTTATCCGCCGTGCACTCGTCCCGTATGCCGCCGCCTATCTGCACCTCACAGTTGACTGAGGCCGCGATGCGCTCGATGACATCATAGTTGGACGCCTCTCCGCCGATTGCGCCGTCAAGGTCAACGAGGTGGATAAGGGAAGCGCCAAGACCCTCCCAGCGCCTTGCCACCTCTATCGGGTTAATGGAATAGACCGTCTCAGCGTCCATCCTGCCCTGCGTAAGACGCACGCAAGCGCCGCCTTTTATGTCGATGGCCGGTATTATCAGCATGGATGCCCCTTAATCGATACGGCTGAAGTTTTCAAGCAATCTAAGCCCCACGTTCTGGCTCTTTTCAGGATGAAACTGGCAGGCAAAGACGTTGTTGTTCGATATGGCGCTTGTAAATTCGCCGCCGTAATCGGTGCTGGTAAGGATGACTGACTTGTCCTCAGGCATAGCGTAATATGAATGTACGAAATAAAAGAACTCGTTATCGTTTATGCCGTTCAATAGCGGCGACGCCTTGGCCTGCTTTGCGCTGTTCCAGCCTATATGGGGCACTTTAAGTCTCACGGCAGGTTCAAACCGCACTACCTTGCCCCGTATCACGCCAAGCCCCTTATGCCGTCCGAACTCCTCGCTCTCGTCAAATAGAAGCTGTAACCCGAGGCAGATGCCGAGAAACGGTTTGCCCGCCTCTATCGTCTTCAAGATAGGCTCGACAAGACCGTATTCAATGAGGTTTGCCATGCAGTCCCTGAACGCCCCCACCCCGGGCAGAACAACGCGGCTCGCGGCCATGATCTCCTTGGCCGAGCGCGTTACAACGACCTTTGCGCCTACCCGTTCAAATGCCTTGGCAACGCTTCTTAGGTTGCCCATGTCGTAGTCTATGATGGCTATCATTTGTCTTTACATGGGGCGGACGGAGACAAGCACCGAAATAGGTTGCCTTTAAAAATTAGGGAAGGTCTGATTTATTCGCCGACCCGTCATTGCGAGCAAAGCGAAGCAATCTCGTCTTCAAGGAAATCAACAACTTAGAGATTGCCGCGCCGCGAAAGCGCGGCTCGCAATGACAAAATAAGAATTAATCAGAGCTTCCC
>JACRCE010000089.1 GCA_016213015.1 Deltaproteobacteria bacterium
CTTCGCAGGGTTTAACTTGTACTTGTGCTCGGTAAGCGCTTCGCCGAAGTTTAAAAACACCGGGTGATCCAGATAGAAGTGCTGTCTTCCGGTAAGCGTCCTCCACGGAACCCTTCTCTCGGTCTGGATGGTCCATGTGCCGTATGCCCTGCCCTTACGGTTGTCGCCCGTCCACAGCGCGCTCGTGAGCCAGCGTTTCGGCTGAGCCACTATGTCGTCGTAGGTGCAGGTGAAGTTTCTGTCCGGTCCGGCGATCTCCTCGGCAAGGCCGTGGGCGCCCTCCCTGAACTCGACCTCGTTGCCGTACACGGCCTTGACCTGCTTCTTGGCCATCTCATAGCCCTCGGCATGGAGGCCGGTGTGATGCTCCTCCTCGTGCCACTGCCTGTAGGAGACCTCGCCGTTGGTTGTGCCGGACATGGCCATGACGAAGTTGGCCGCCTCTTTGGCCGTGTTGATGGCGATGAGCTTCTGGCCGTTGAACTCGTTGGAGTCTATATGCTCCTGCTTCTGATAGTTCTCGTAAAGCTCCTTGCCGTCCACCATGATGCCGTGGAAGCCGTACTTGGTCTTCTGGAGCGGCCCTACGGAGCAGTACATCTTGTCCACGTTGGCGTAATCCCTGGTAACGACGCTGATGTTCGGCATCGTCTTGCCCGGGATGGCCTCGCACTGGCCCTTCTTCCAGTCGAGCACGCCGTTGATGGCGGGCTGGGCAATCTCGCCGGGTGTGTCATGTCCCAATGGTGAGGTCATGACCTCCTTGACCGGATGCGGGAAGTGCTTCTTCGCTATCTCGGAGAACTTCTGCGCTATGAACTTATATGCGTCATAGTCGCTCTTCGCCTCCCAGTTCGGCGCAACCGCCGCGCCCATCGGATGGATGAAGGAATGAAGCTCCGTGGTGTTGATGTCCTCCTTCTCATACCAATGCGCCGTCGGAAGCACGATGTCGCAGTAAGTCGGGGTCGTGTTCATACGCATGTTAAGGTCGACGATGAGGTCGAGCTTGCCGAGCGGGGACTCCCTGTACTTCATCTCCTTCAGATGCGGCCTTGCGACCTCTTCGGCGGCGAGGTTGTGGTGCGTGCCGAGGAGGAACTTGAAGAAGTACTCCTGGCCCCTTGCGCTTGAGCCAAGGGCGTTTGCGCGCCATATACACCAGACCCTCGGCCAGTTCTCCGGCGCGTCGGGATCGGTGATGGAGAAGTCGAGCGCTCCGCTCTTCAACTGCTTGACCGTGTAGTCCACTATCTCGGCGTCGGTCTTTGCCCCGGCCTTCTGGGCGTCTTCCGCGACGGCGATGGAGCTCTTGGTGAACTGCGGATACCCGGGCATCCAGCCGAGCCTGATGGAGCGCACCGCGTAGTCCGCCGTGTGAGCGAACTCGAGGTTGTTCTTGTCAGGCACGTTATGATATTCGGTTATCGCCGAATCGTACTTGAACTGCTGGGTGTGGATGTACCAGTTGATCGGGTTGCTCATAAGACGCGGCGGCCTTACCCAGTCGAGACCGTGCGCGATCTGGCCCCATGAATCGAACGGGGCGAGCTTTTCCTGACCAACGTAGTGCTGAAGTCCGCCGCCGTTCCTGCCGACGCAGCCGCAGAGCATAAGGGCGTCCATGCTGCCGCGGTACATGAGGTCGGAGTGGTACCAATGGTTGAAGGACGCGCCCACGATGACCATTGAGCGGCCTTTGGTTACCTCGGCGTTGGATGCGAACTCCCTTGCTATCTGGATGATGGTGTCGCGGCCTATGCCGGTGTACTTCTCCTGCCATGCGGGAGAATAACCCTTGTCGTCGTCGTAGTTCCTCGCATAGTCGCCGGCAAGACCCTTCCTTGCCACGCCGCAGCTTCCCATCTTGAGGTCGAATACGGTCGTTACCGGAACCTTGCCTTCCTTGGTGGTCTCCACGTACTTTACCGGGACCTGCCTCTTGTATCTCTCAGGCTTGTCCAGCTCGTAGTAGTTGACCTCTATGGCGTCGTCCTTGATATCGAGAAGCGTTAAGGCAGGGGAGATTTCCTCTCCGGTCTTGCCGTCAAGAAGAAGGGTGTTCCACTTGCCCTTGCTCTCGTTCTTCTGCGGATACCTGTAGCCCATGCCGCCGTTCGTTACCCTTGCCTTGCCGGTCTTCTCGTCCCACATGGTGAACTTCCACTCGGCGTTGTCCTCGTCCGCGTATCCGGCGAGGTCGCATGCCTTGAGGAGGCGTCCCATCTCCCAGCCGTCCTTGGTCTTGTTGAGCTTTACGAGGTGCGGAAGGTCGGTGTAGTGCTTCGTGTAGTTGTCGAAGTACGGGGTCTTCTTGTCAACGAAGAACTCCTTCAATATGACGTGGTTCACGCCGAGCCAGAATGCCGTGTCCGAACCGGCCTTGAGAGGAACCCACATGTCGGCGTACTTCGTTACCTGAGAGTAGTCCGGGGCGCATACGACGAGCTTGGCGCCGCCGATCCTAAGCTCTGATACGAAATGCGCGTCAGCGGTACGGGTCATGTTCGGGTTTGCGCCGTTCATGACGACGTAGCCGGCGTTGTACCAGTCCGCGCTCTCGCAGGAGTCGGTCTGCTCGCCCCATACTTCAGGCTCAGCAGGCGGAAGGTCGGTATAGTAGTCGTAAAAGCTCAGGTGCACGCCGCCGATGAGCTGGTTGTAGCGCGCTCCAGCGACGTAGCTTATCTGAGACATGGCCGGGATCGGGGAAAAGGCGATGATCCTGTCAGGCCCGTACTTCTTGATGGTGTGTATGTGAGCGGAGGCGATGATCTCGGCCGCGGTGTCCCAATCGAACCTCCTGAAGCCGCCCTTGCCCCTCGACCACTTTATCTTCTTGCTCAGTTCCGGGTTGTCAACTATGCTCCTCCATGCGTCAACCGGATCGGAATGTTTGCTCCTCGCCTCTTTCCATGCGTCGATGAGTACGCCGCGGACGTACGGATACTTGATCCTGACCGGGCTGTAGACGTACCATGAAGCGGATATGCCCCTCTGGCAGCCCCTCGGCTCATACGGCGGAAGGCTCTGCTCAAGCTTAGGATAGTCAACGGCCTGCAACTCCCATGTGATGATGCCGTCCTTTACGTAGACCATCCATGAACAACCGCCGGTGCAGTTGTTGCCGTGCGTGCTTCTAACGGTCTTGTCATACTGCCAGCGGTTCCTGTAAAACTCCTCCCAGCTTCTCTTGCCTGGGTTTATCTCGTCTTGAATCCAGCTTGTAGCCATTATCATCTACCTCCTTTGCCGCCGTAATTTCTCCACAAGGCATCATGCGCGGTGCCGTTGTTCCTGTTCCTGTACCTGCCGCTCCATATTATGTTGAAGATTATCAGTATGCCTATGAAGCCGCCGAGGCCGATTATCGTGAACGTCGGGGTGGAGCTTGACGCCACGCCTCCCATGCTCCTCTGCTCGAAGAACGCCCTCAGGTGGTCCATCTCATCGTCGGTTATGTTCCTGTTGGAAAACACAGGCCCCATGACCGGGATGGTCGGCTGATTCACCCAGATGGTGCTCAACAGCCCGTTCTTTGAAGGGTCGGCATATACCTTCGTGAGGTTGGGTCCAAGCTGGCCGCCGTCAAGGCCGCCTACGCCGGTCGAATGGCATGAGATACACGCCGGTCCGCCGTTTGCAAACCTCTTCTCGCCCGTGAACAACGCCTGGCCTATCGCCGGATTGCCCTTCTCCTGCGGGCCCGCCGGAGCAGAAACCGCAACAGGCGCCGTTGCAGGCGTCGCCGGGGCCGTCTCGGCCATTGCCTTGACCGGCATGTACGCCCCTATCAGGGCCACAGCCATCCCGAGTTGCAACCCTCTTATAATGCTCTTCTTACGACTCTGTGCCACCATACCGTACACCTCCTTTTACCGCTGCTTTTTCTTTTTTATAAGCCGTGCCATGAACTCCAGACAAGGCGCCGCATCTCTTATGGTTTAAGGTTATGGGTTCATGGTTAACACGGTTCAGAGTTAACGACGGTTAACAACCGCCTCTCAGCCACGAACCTTTTCTAACCCTTTAACCTGACCTACGCATGCAACCGCCCCTCACTCATAATGCCGCGGACGTCGTTGTCGGGCGGCGCGGTTGCATGCACGAGGCAGGGCCGCTTCGTTCGTCTATGCTGCCGCGCGCCAGATTAAACGCAGCCTTCAACATCTCGAAGCCGCTCCTCAATGGCCTTTGCGTATCCTTATATGCGCTCGGCAATGCCGGTTGTGCGTCTCGCTTTATGGGAAACTCGCCTGCGTCGTCAACCGCGAATACAGCAGGCCCTAAAATCATTGCCTGACTTGAAAGCGGCATCGAACCGCACATCCTAGCGATGAAGCTCCTTACGCCGGACTGCGTTGATGCCGCCGCGGGCGCAATCACTCCGGTACGGCCTTCCGCAGACGCCTGAGCGATGAGATACTCGCGGTATGCGGCGTCAGCCGTCAAGGAACGCGCGTGGCTCTCCTTTACGGCTACGCATATCCGCATGAACGCCGAACATACCGCGGCTCGGCATTGACGAGCGATCTCATGCTGTATACTCTGGCTCACGTGTTTTCAGGCCCCCGAGCGTGCGGCATTTGTCCACAACGGAACAAAGCCGACGCGCCTGTCTAAAACATCATATTCGCCAAGACGTGCGTACACATCCACATCGGTGAAAGCGTGCGTCCGCAACCGGATTTTCCTAAAGTAGGCGTAAAGTACCAGATTCGGATAGACCTGTCCAGCTTTTTTTTGCCGGAATATAAAAAAAATATGCGGCAAGGTTGCGCTTCGATTTTTCAGTTCGCTCAATATAGTACAAATCCAAAACCTTGTCCATAAAAAAAAGCAAACAGGAGCTAAGGCATCCGAATTGCTGGTTTAAGGCACGATTCATTAGGGATGAAGCTCCTTCTCGTTCCAAAACTCCGGCTTGGGAACGAGTTGAAGACGGGATTGCTTCGCAATGACGGAAAAGAATAAATCAGAGGTTCTCATAGACGAAAGAAGAAAGGCCCCTTTGACGATTAAGTCAAGGGGGCCTTAAGAGGCAAATCAAGACATGACGGCCGACTACGCCTGCTTAGTGAATGGGAGACGACCGGCCGCGCTCTATCAATCAAGCCGGTGCGTCTTGAACGGATATTCCGGCGGGGATGCAAACATATCAGAACTTGTAGTTCACCCTCAGGGCGGGAACCCCTACTACCGTGGACGAGGCCGTGTCCTGAAGCCCGTTGCCGAGGTCGGGATTGCCGTCAACCTTTATGGTGGTGCCCATGAGCGCAAGCACAGCGTCTATGGTCCAGTTGCCCTGAATGATCCTCGCGCCGAGCGCCGGAGCAAACACCTTGAGGTTGAAGTCGCGGTCGCAGTTAGCGACTCCTACGCACGTGTTGGTCTTATCGTCTCCAACGTTGATCTTGGCGTAGTTGAATTCAAAGCCCACGAGCAGAGACGGTCTCAGCGGATAAAGCACCGCTGCGCCGGCTTCGGTGGTGGTTGTTGTGCCGACGCTTCTTCCGGCGGCATTACCCGTGTCCTTGCCTAAGCCGACAGTCCCGTTCAACACAAGAGCCCCAACCACCGGCACTGATACCACCTTTGTATACGCGACGCCGACCCTTTTCGACGAACCGCTTACGTCAGCCGCGGCGTTGGTGTTGTTGCCGGTAATATCGCTCTCATTGGTCGTTCCGTAGCCTACCCACGCGGCAAGTCCAGGAACCTGCGGCACGGAACCCTTGACCGTAAGCCCGTAATTGTTCCCGGCCGGATTAAGCGCGACGCCGGCTACGGCTGGAAGCGTAATATAGCTCCTGAACCCCGGCAGTCTGCCGATGCGAAGCTCAAGGTTCTCTATGAGGCTCACGTTTACCGACGACACGGTCGTGCCGCCGACCGACGCGTTTCCGTTGCCGAGGGTCGTGTCGTTCACGCCCACGACGTTGAAGGACGTGCTTACCACGTCGAGATCGATGTTGACCTCGTCCTTTGCTATCGTGCCGCCAGTCTCATGTATGAGCGCCCTCGACGGCCCCGCATACGCCGCTCCCGCAAAAGCAACAGCCAAAATCCCCGCCGCACATACGCTGAAAAACCTTTTCATTCTTCCCTTCCTCCTTGGGTGTTTGATAATTGCCGCGCCTTCAAAGCGCCGCATGAAAACTCTGCTTGAATCGGTTATCAGTAATCGGTGATCGGTTAAGGAAAATTACCATAACTGTTTACCGATAACCGACGACAGATAACCTTTTTCTGAATAAGCGCCGCCTCATCACCTGCCTCCAATCCCCCTTTCGTGAAATTATTACAAACAGTTTGCGGTAATAAAAAAATAGGGATGGGTGTATGAATAACCATCCCTCCGTGTCATTGAACCCCTCTAAGCCTCCCCTTTGAAAAAAAGGGGAGGGGAAAAGGAATTGTTCATTCAAAGGAGGAGGCCCTTCTTGCGAAGGGCCGGAGGACGGTGATGAATCAGTTCCTCGTATTTGGATAACGCAATCGTTATGCCAACGGCTTGTTGCAAAAATTGTCTTTGTTTTTCAACGAGTTACGTTGCAGGGAGTTGTTAAAGGAATTGAGATGTGCGGCATTAATGCCGGTGTATATATGATAAAACCGGAAAAGGCGCGATATACGCGTTCTTCAAAGCCGGCAATAATGCCGCATGCGGCGAAAGACGCGCAGGTTTACGAATAATCGTTGGGTTACGCCTGCACAACACGCCTTTGTAAGGAGGCGAGCTGAAAGAAAGCCGCTCGCCTTCCTCCTTAACAAGAACAAGCGGGAACATAGCGGGAGGTCAAAGGGATTATGCTTGTCTGATTACAACCGGACAATTGTCAAGAAGGAAGCCGACTTCGCGGTTTGATGGATTGCCGAAAACAAAGAGCGCCTTGCGGCGCTCTTTGTCATGATAGATATTTTTCCGTTATGCCGTTTGTTTGTTTGTTTGCTTGTTTATTTCAATCCACGCCCCGCGTGGGGGCGGCACAACTCAGATAAGCGCCAGACTTCCCATTCCGACAAGCGCTTGCGGTATGGTCGGCGCTTCCATGGCAAACTCTTCGGCCAACTCCCATGCATTGGGCCTTTGCAATATCTCCTTCACAAGCTCATAGTTGAGCGCGTGTCCAGAACGGTGCGCCACTATGCGGGCGATGAGCGGATACCCGAGGATGGAAACGTCTCCCATCATGTCAAGCACCTTGTGCCTCACGAACTCGTCAGGGTAACGAAGCCCCTCCTCGTTCAAGATGTCCGTCTCGCCTATGACGATTGCATTGTCCAATGAACCGCCCTTGGCAAGCCCGTTGGCCTTCAACATTTCCACGTCGCTCAAAAAGCCGAATGTCCTGGCGCTCCCGACCTCGTGCCTGAACACGTCCCTTGAGAACATGCGCGAAAACGACTGTCTTGCGATGAATGAATGCGAAAAATCTATGTTGTAGTCTATCGTAAGGGCGTTATCGAGCGCCGGAAGCAGAAGGACGTACTTGTCGCGGTCAAAGACCTTGATCGGCTTTTTTATTACTATGTATCTCCTTGGCCTGGTCTGCCTCTTCCTGCCGACGGCGTCTATGCGCTCTATAAAAAACGAGGCGCTGCCGTCCATTATCGGCGCCTCAGGGCCGTCAAGCTCAACAACGGCGTTGTCAACACCAAGTCCGTAAAACGCGGCGAGCAGATGCTCAACCGTGGATACGGTAGAGCCGTTTACGCCGAGCGTCGTTGCGTAACTCGTGGCAACGACATTCGAGGCAACGGCCTTGATCGCCGGACTTCCCGGCAGGTCCTTCCGTATAAACGTAACGCCAGTATCTTCCGGGGCCGGCAGGATGGTTACGTTGACACGGCAACCCGTGTGCAACCCGATACCGGAAAACGTTATGGCATCTTTTATGGTCTGCTGCATCTTCATACCATTCTTAAAGAAGCAATAGTCGTGCCATAACAATAATATCTTATAATTCAGATAGTTACACCACGACAAAAACATCAAAGTGTATCAAAAAAACCACTATCACCGAAAAAGTCTCATTTCCGCAACATCAACGCCTGTTGATGAAATAAAGTATCACGGACAGGACAATGCTTACGATTATCGAGGTGGCCAGCGGAAAGTAGAAGGTAAAGCTGCCTTTCTTGTAGTATATGTCGCCCGGCAGCTTGCCGAGGTAAGGTATCCTCGGGCCATAGGTAAGAAAGAAGCCGATTACGACGAGAACAACGCCTATGATGATAAGCGCTCTGCCTGACATAAAGACATTATAGACGTTCAACGGTATACGGTCAAGGCGCTCACGCCCCGGCTGGCTACCGCCTCCTCAGATACACGTACATCCTGTCTCCGAATATAAATGCAAACGCGGCTTGTGCGCTCGTCCATGCCATCTCAACATAGCCCGCATCAAGCGTCGGTATAAAGAGGGTTGCGAACGCAACAATAATTATCGCGGCGGCGGCAAGGTAACGAAATGACGCCCTCAAATCGTTCACCCACCGGCTTGTTTCGCCGGTGGGTTTATCAAGCTCGGCCAGCGCCTTCATCCACTCGGCCTTGGCCTGCATGAGCTTCATCTCCTCGTCAACGCTCTTGGGCGTTGCGCCGGATTGTCCGGTGAGTTTGTTGATGATGCCCTTTACCGCGTCCGACACCACCGGTATCAGCGCGGGGATTATCAAAGCTTCGATGCCTGTCATACTTTCTTCCCCTCCTTCCACAAGTCAACCACCCTGTTTATCCAGCCGCGTAGATACTCCGGTTTATTGAGTTTGCAGTAATGCTCGATGCGAAGAAACAGGTAGTCCGTCCAGTTGAGGGCACGGGCATTGAAGTCCATTGCACGGCTATGCCCCATGTTTACCGCCGTGTCGAAATGAACAAGGCTGAGCGGCCATTCGAGCTTGCCGCATCCGGCCTTGAGCCAGTAGTCTTTCTTATAAATCGTCTTCGCGTCCTCAAGCTCCAAGTCCTTGATGTTAAGCATAGGGTACGCACGTTTGCTTATCCCGTACTTGGTTTCTCCGCCCGGGTCCCGGGGGTCGTTGACGTATCCGCCTTCCCACTTGAGGACAAAGGCGATGGCGCGGTCGAAGTCTTTTTCCTGCGTCATCTCAACCCCACCAGTACCGCGCCTATGATACCGCCGACAAAGGCCGTGGCAAGTATCTTGAGCACGTCCCACGTCTTGTTGCCGGACTCCTTTTCGATGTCCCTCACGCGGCTAAAGAGATGTGCCACGTCCTCTTTGACGCGCTTTATTCCTTCCTCATGCCTCGCCTGAGCAGTGAGAAGCTCCACCACCTTTTCGTAGTTGACCTCCAGCTTCTCAATCGTCTCCTTGAGAGGGTTCAGCTTTGCTTCTAATATGCTTTCAAATTCATGGTGTTCCATTTAACTTGCCTTTCTTATGGCCTTATGTTCGTATAGACGTTCACCCAGTCAATATCCGCACTTTTATCCCCGCCTGCCGGGTCGAACAGGAAAAATGTCGGCGACATCCCGAGGGTCGGGATATAGGTCGTGTGCGTGGCCTTCAACACGTTGTCAACGTAGAACTTCACGTCCGACGTTGTGGCAACGAACTTGAGCGTTTGGTAACTCGC
>JACRCE010000093.1 GCA_016213015.1 Deltaproteobacteria bacterium
GTTTTGTAATACCAATCGTCTTTATGACGATTGGTATTACCGGTATGGAACAAAGATATTTTTTTGAGAGTTCGCCTTATTGCTTCGCAAGTCGGCGAACAACCGGTCAGCAACCCCCTAAGTCAAGTGGGCAGGCCCGACCCTTCCACATTGAAGGGAGATGGGGAAAGGGCGTTGCAAACAATCGTTCTCGATCTTGATATACGCTTTTCATGCGTGGTATAAGCGAATGCGATAGTATAGTGCGGCCGCCTCTTGCGGTCAAGTCCTTCTTAAATCCGTAAGGGAGGTGAATTCTATGAGGCTCTTCATGGATTGGCACGATACGGACAACAGGCATGTATACGAGGTGTGCATCATCGCAACGATGATTGCGTTCGGAATCCTTGCCGGAGGGTTCGTTCTGCCGTGAAAGCCGTGCAAGGTAAATAACCTAAAAAGCAATATCCGACTGGGAAGTAACCGGTGCGTGCCGTTTCCCTGCGCGTCTTTCAGACAGGCCGCGACATCAACGCGCAAAACCCGCTCGTTAACGCAATACAGACAAAACAGTCCTTATTCTGCTGTTTCCCCGTCGTACTTATAGCCCGCTCTGAGGCCAAACCGAATCACGGACAAATATTCCCTTGCATCAGTTTGCGGCTGTGTGCTATACTTCAATGGTAGGTATAACTAACTGCAACCCGAAAGGAGCACGATCATGGCGCTACAATGGACGATCGGTCTTGCTACAGGCAACGAGGAGATAGACACTCAACACAAAGAGTTGTTTGCGAGGGTCAACGCCTTCCTCGACGCCATGCAACAGCAGAAGGGCAAGGAAGAGATAGGCAACGTGCTCAAGTTTCTTGAAAACTACGTTGTCATGCATTTCGGCACGGAAGAGCGGTACATGGAAAAAATAAAATTTAAGAGGATAGCGGAGCACAAGGCTCAGCACGCCGATTTCATCAAGACCTTTACCGATATAAAAAAGAAGTACGACCTGAAAGGCCCGACCGTAGACGTCATCGTGGTCACGCAATCAAGACTCGGCGAATGGCTCAGAAGCCACATACCGGTGATGGATAAGGAGTTGGCAATGTATATCGGCAAGGGCGGTTAAGTTGAAAAAACGGTTGAGAGACGGTTGAAGAAAGGTTGGAAAGAAGGTTAACGACAGTTCATGGTTAACCTTGAACCTTCTCTAACCTGGACCCCTTCAAAAACCGCTTCCCAAAAAAACCGTAAAAAACAACGGGTTATGGAGATGTCCCCAGATATGTTGATAAGTTGTTGAAAACATCCCGCATGCAAGAAGCATTGAAACCGAAAAGACTCATCCTTTTGATAGTTGCACATATTTTCATCAGCGGTTTACGCTAAAATAACAACAAGTTAGCCGTCTTTTCGCCAGTTATCAATTGCATGAGAAATCCTTATTCAAGACCTCCTTCTCTTTACGTAGTTTTTCAGAAAAAGAAGCTCGTTGCTCTTGAAAATACGCGCAAGAACTATATAAATCACGACTCCTCCCGCAACCGCAAGCGACAGTATCAGCGCCTTCCAGACCAATCCAAGCGGCTCGGAATATAAAAACCTGATTAAAACGAATATCGCGCCCGTCATCAACAATGATGCGACGGATGATTTGAACGCCGAGGAAAGTATACCTCTACCGTCAAAGCGTCCAAACCTTTTTCTAAGCACGACGAGCAGTAAAACGGCGTTAACCGCTGAAGACAATGATGTGGCAAGCGCTAAACCGCCGTGCCCAAGGGACCCTATCAACGCAAAACACAAAACAGCGTTGACCACAAAGGAGACGAGCGCGACATACACAGGGGTTGCCGTGTCCTTGAGAGAATAGAATACGGATGACAGTATCCTTGAAACCGCCACCGGCACAAGCCCTATCGCATAGTAGGAAAGGGCTATCGCGGTGCCTTTCAGCGCAGCCTCGTTGAACGAACCTCTCTTGAAAAGAACCTCTATTACCGGATAACTCAGAATAATCAACCCGGCCGTCGCGGGGATGGTAACGAAGTTGACGATCCTCAGCGCGAACGAGAGCGATTCCCTGAAACCGTCCCATTCCTTTTTTGCCGCGTGCTCCGAAAGGCTCGGAAGCGCGGCGGTTGCAATGGCCACCCCGAATACGCCGAGCGGCAGTTCCATGAGCCTGCCCGCATAATAAAGATACGACACGCTCCCCTCGGCAAGCTGGGAAGAAAACCAGAGCGTTACGAAGATGTTAAGCTGATATACCCCCACGCCAAAGGCCGCGGGGCCCATAAGGAGGAATATCTTCCATATCGCCTTGTCCTTGAAATGAAAAACAGGCGTCGGCCTGAATCCGTGCCTTCCAAGATACGGTAATTGCATGACAAACTGAAAAAACCCGCCTATCAGTACGCCTATTGCAAGCGCGTACACCGGTATTTGCAGAAACGGAGTCAGCGTCAACACGGCTGCTATGATTATGATATTGAAAAACAGGGGTGATATGGCGGGCGCGATGAAGTGTTTTACGGAATTGAGCGCTCCCATCGCGATGGCCATGAGTCCCACGAACAGCATGTACGGGAACATGAGCCGCGTAAGAGAGACGGTGAGATCGAACTTTACCGGGTCTGACAGGAATCCGGGACTCATGATCCAGACGATCTCTTTAGAAAAGACCATTCCGAGAACGGTCAAGGCCGCAAGCATCAAGGTGAATAAGGTGAATACGCTCGAGAGTAGCCGACGCGCCTCCTCTTTAGACCGAATCCCAAGCTCTTCGGTGAATATCGGGATGAACGAGGAGGTCAGCGCCCCTTCGCCCACAAGCCTTCTCAAAAGGTTCGATATCCTGAAGGCCATGAAGAATGCGTCGGCGGCCATCCCCGCGCCGAATACATAAGCGATGGCCGCGTCGCGCGCGTATCCGGCGATCCTGCTTAGAACGGTCGCCGACCCGACTATTGACGCCGCGCCCGCGATCCTGCCTTCATGTGTGTCTTTTAACGACAAACCAAACCCCCTTAACTACCGTGTCCGTAACCGTTGTCCATGTAAAAAAGAAATCTTTTACGGTCACGGTTCACGGCCTTTATGCAAAATACCTTGACAATCGGCATGACAATCAATAAAATATTATATTCGACGGCATTGTCCTACACACGGTGCCAACAAATATACGGAGGAAAAGAAAATTGGCTAACCACGCATCGGCAATAAAAAGACACAAACAGAGCGAGAAGCGCAGGGCTATAAACTCAGCCGTCAAAAGCGGCATAAAAACAGCCGTCAAAAAGGTGCGCGAATCGATAGCCGCTGGAAAGTCCGAGGAGCTTGCCGGTCTACTGTCAACCGCGGTCTCCACGATAGACAGCGCCGTCTCAAAAGGCGTACTGCACAGAAACAACGCCTCAAGGAAGATATCAGGCCTGACGACGTCGGTTAGAAAGACGGTTAAAGACGGTTAACGGTTATCTCTGCAACCGCCTTTCAGACATAATCCGATGATAAGATCGACGATTACGGCGCTCTCCGACGCGGCATTGGACTTCAAGTCAAGGTTTGCCTTATAAAGGAGTTTCAAGGCCGCGCTCAGTTCGCGTTCGGTGAACCTTTGGCTCATCTTGAGATTTTTATCTAGGAAAAAAGACGGCACCCCGGCCTCAACGGCCATGACCTGCGCCGAGGCCCCCTTACGCTGTAACGCCCTGAGTTTGTAGAGCGTCCTTATCTGCCGCGCAATCGCCCCGACTATCATAAGCGGCTCTTCGCCCGCAAGTCTGTCGAAGGCCGTGATCGCCGTACGCGCGTCCTTTGACGCGATGGCGTCGGTAAGGCCGTATACCGTCTCATGTCTTAGGTCAAGCCCGGACTCCTCTACGTCCTTGTCGTCAATCACCTTATTGTCGCCGACGAAAAGAGCCAGCTTATCCAGCTCTCCTTTCAAATCCCTGAGCCTTGTCCCTACAATCGAAATAAGCTTCATCGCGGTCTGCCGGCTTATGGTCTTGCCTTGGGCGCGGGATTCCTTGCTTACCCAGTCAACCAGCGCAGGGCCGCTCAAATGATTCATTACGCTGAAATACCCATTATCGGAAAGCGCCCTGAGAAAGCGGTTGGTTTTTTCGGCCTTTACGGCGCCGGATACGAAGACAAGCGCCGTTGAACTGCTCGGCGACGACAGATAATCGAGGTATACCGCGTACGCCGCCTCTTTGATGCTCTCGGCCGTCTTTACCACGACCAGCCTTTTCTCGGCAAAGACAGGGAGCGTGTACGCGGCGCTGATGACCTCTTCCGGTTTACTTGACCTTGCGTCAAACGACTGGTAGTTGAACGACTCCAATCCGTTGCCCGCGCCTAAGGCCTTGGCCTTTATATCCGCCAAGCTCTTTTCTACTAAAAAATCCTCAGGTCCGCACAGATAGTAAACGGCCTTTAATTTATCGTCAACGCCTTTTGCCATCTTGCCTTGCCTCGTTTAATTCAACGACAACGTCAATTATTTTGTATCAAGAGACCTACGGCCTTTCACCGATTTTTCTTTGCTTACTTTCTTTTTATCTAAAAAGAAAGTAAGACCGGAACGCAGCCTTTCGATATTTATGGAGGCGTACCTGTTTGCCGGGTCTACCTTAAGCGCCGTTTCAAAATGCCAAAACGCCTCGTCGGTTCTGTTGAGCGCGGCGAGCACAAGACCCGCGTTGTTATAGGCGTCTGCAAAAAGCGGATTGATCCTGACGGTCTCCGCGTAATGCTTGAGCGCCGCCTCGAACGACCCGCTCCCGTGGTAGGCCACTGCCAGATTGAAATGCGCCATGGCGGATTCGGGCTGAAGCGTCAAAGACTTTTCAAGATTGAATAGCGCGAGCGCATGGTTTCCAAGCGCGCCATAAGCGGTGCCGATGTTCATGTAAGCGTTCACCAGCTCATAGTGCTCAGGCCTTATCCGCAGGCTGTACTCAAGAGACTCCTCATGTCTGCCGAGGTCGATCAAAATACCGGCGATATTGTTCAACGCGGTCGGGTTTTGAGGCTCTATCCGAATGGCCTTCCCGTAGTTGTCGAGCGCCATGTCGACCCTTCCGGCGTCTTTATAAGCATAACCGAGATTGACGTAAGCGTCGGCCGTATTCGGGGCTTTGTTGACGACGTCTTGCCACAACGCTATCCTGTCGGCCCACAAGGCATTCCGTTTATACGCCGTTATCGCGAGCATGGCCGATATGACACAGATGACGGCTATTGCCTCACGCGCGCCGAGCCATCGGAGATTATACCTGACCGACAGCGTCGTTGAAAGCTGAAAGATACAGGCCGCAAAAGCTGCGAGTGCCCCTATGCCGGGCAGATACACCCTGTGCTCGAATATCACGTCTTTAATGGGTATTATTGACGACTCCACGGATATGGCGATGAAAAACCATAAGATGCCGAAGCCGACAATAAGCATCGCGGCGCTTCCCTTCTTCCTTGCATGGACGACGAGGGAAGCGCCTCCTATGAATATGCTCGTCAGGAATAGGAACGACGAGAGGACAAGCGGCTCGAAAAAGCTCGAAGGCCGCGCTACCTCATGCAGGAGGCTTTGCCCGGCGGGCCAGACAAGCAGCCTCATGTATATTACGATGACCTTGAACTGGGTAATGAGATACGCATACCATGACAACCCTTCAAGATCGGCCAGCTGTGATCTGGCGAGCTTGCCGGCTATAGTGATGGTGTCGTAATCCGGGAGCATGAGCAGGACGGGCGTTATGATGAATACGCTCAGGAAAGGCGTCAGCTTCATTGCCCTGTCTTTCAATCCATACGCCTTTGACGAGGAAAAGAATGCGAACTCGTATAACGCAAGCATTGCCGGAAGCGTGAAGGCTGTCTCCTTTGCGAACTGGGCAAGGATGGCCGAGGTCAGGCTCAAACAATAGTAAAAACGAGCCGCCCCGTTGCTCACGGAGAGCCTGTGCTTGGCGTACAAAACGATTGCAGATAGATAAAGGAGTGCCGCAAGCGACGTAAATCTCTGCGTCGTATAGGTTATTGCCTGAGTGTTGAGCGGATGGACCATGAACAGAACCGAGGCCGATGCCGCAATCCAGAACGAATGTTTCATCGTCCCGCTCTTCATAGCCGTGCTCTCGAAGGTCAGCCTCGCCAGCAGAAAAACCAGTACCGCGTTCGTAACATGTATGCCTATGTTCACGAGATGAAAACCGAACACGTCAAGCCCTGAAACGGCGTAGTTCGCGGCAAAACTCAGGAATACTAGCGCCCTTGGCCGCGGCCAGGTTAAGAGGCCGCTGATGCTCCTTATGGCCGGATTGTTGACGATGTACAACTCGTCGTCGAATACGAACGGGGCGTTGAAGACGTTGGAATAAACGAGCGCGCCGAGCGCCGCGTGAAACAGGATTATCGCGTAAGTCGTCTTTTTCATACCTTATGTTCTTACCTGCGCCGTTGTAATGCCGCAAGCCTCTCACGCGCCTGAGCGTCGTCCGGGTTTATCTTCAAGGCCATGCCATAGTGATATACGGCCTCTTGAGTCTTGCCCATCTGTTCGTACAGAAGCGCCAGATTGTAATGCGCGTCCGACGAATTCCAGTAATGCGCTAAACGTAGGACTTCCTTAAACTGTTCAAGGGCATTATCCTTATTACCGATGATTGAGTAGATCACGGCAAGACCGTTGTGCGCCGGCATGGAGTCCGGGTCGAACTCTAATGCAGCCTTGTAGTTTTTTATCGCCTCGTCGTAGCGTTTAAGTCCGGCATAAGCGGCGGCGATAACGACGTAGGGATTCACGAAGATGCTTGTCTCAGCGCGCAGGCGTTGGCTATAGTAAAGCGACTCCTCGTAACGTCCCGAATCCGTCAAAAGGGACGCAAGGTTGAATGCGACAACCCCGTTGGACGGGTCCAACTCCAGCGCTTTTCTATAGTTTTTTTCGGCAAGCAAGGCGTTGCCCGCATCGAGGTACGCAAGGCCGAGGTTGCCGTAAGCGTTCGGCGTATTCGGCGCCTTGTCAACCGTATCCCGCCACAAGCTCAACTTGGTTGCCCAGACCGCGTTACGGCCATAAGCGGCGATTGACGCCGACAACGCGACAAGCGCTACAATGGCCACAAAGTACGCGGCGCTGCCTCGTCCGCGCCCGGTGAAACGATAATAACACCCGGCACAGACCGCCATAAAGAAACCTACGCTCGGAAGATACACCCTGTGTTCGAATATCACGTCCTTGATGGGCACTATGGACGACTCGACCGATATGGTTATGAAGAACCATAATATTCCAAAACCAACGACAAGACCGGTTGCGTTCGGTTTAGGGCGGCGCGGGGTAATCGTCAAGTAAGGCAGGCTGTTCCCAATTAAAGTTCTTTGGCTTACCTTTCTTTCAAGAAAGGTAAGGCGCCTCCTTGAGGTTATCAGAAGATACACGCCCGATGCAAAAAGAGCGGCAAGGAAGATGAACGGAAGCAGTACCTCGTAGTTAAAAAAGCTCGTGTAATGCGGATACTCGTACAAGAGCCTCAAACCCGACGGCCAGACGAGGAGCCTCAGGTACGTTACGATGACGCTGAACTGGGTTATAAGGTAGTCATACGATGAAAGACCCTGCAACTCCGTCATCTGAAGTCCGCGCATGTAATCCGCAATGCCCTTGCCATGTTCAGGCGTCAAGACGGTCAGCGGCGCTATCGCAAAGAGCAGAAGAAACGGCGCAAGACGAAGACAGTGGCGCTTGATGCCGTTATCAGGCGCCCCGTCGAAAAAAGCAAACTCATAAACGACAACCATCGCCGGAAGCGTAAAGGCGTTTTCCTTGCTCAATTGAGCCAACGCGCCCGCGAGGACGGCAAGGACATAGAAAAAACGCCCGGACCTCGCAGGATAGTTGAGCCGCCATCTTGCGTACAGCACAATCGTCAAGAGATAAAAAAAGGCCGCGAGCGATGCAAACCTCTGGGTCGTATAGGTTACGGCTTGGGTCTGTATCGGGTGAACGAGGAATATCAGCGACGTTGCAAACGCGATAAAAAACGCGCCCTTCCGGTCAGCGTCCTTCATCGCCGGAGTCTGGAAGGTCAGCGAAACGAGAAGATATACAAAGACCGCGTTGGCAACGTGCACCAGCACATTGACGAGGTGGTATCCGAATACGTTATAGCCCGAAACCGCGTAATTGAGCGCAAAGGTCAGGTACGTCAGATACCTGTTCCACGGCGCGTCAACGAAGTTGGCAAGGCTCCGTATCAGCATATTGTTGACTATGTAGACGTCGTCGTCAAAGACGAACGGGGCATGAAATATGTTGGAGTATGTCAGGACTCCGATGACGAGATAGGCCGGTATGATGAAATACGGAGCGCGTTTCATGTAAGAGCCGGGCGGGATACTATATGGTTTCATGAAATCTCAAACACCTTCAATACCTCATCCCCGTAGTGGTTTATGACCTTCACCGCAATCTTGCCGGTCTTGGGTTTATCGAAGGCACGACTTTTAGTGCTGTATAGGGAAGACCACGCGGCCTCGTCAATCTCGGCCTTTAAGGCGCGTTTGAGTTTGTCATAAGGTTCGTCTGCTCCGGTAAAGTAGGCGTGACGCACAAAGAAGGATTCGCCGTTATAATCGGTATCAATGAACCAGCAGGCTATGTCGTCAGTGGATGAATTACGTATCTGTCCGGTGCACGGGTCGTAGACATCCAAGCCTTTTATCTCGGCGGTGATGCAGTGGTCAGTGGTTAGCGGCAAGTGGTCAGGGGTCAGGTTTTTCAAAATAGCGACCGCATCAATCCGTTCAGCATCTTGCCGATTTCCATGCACTCCCGCAGAAGATTCTCCAGTTGCTGAGACGTCAGATACTTCAGTCTTCCTGCCACTTCGATTTGTGTCTCCAGTTCTGCCAGACTTCCCTTGCTGATGCCCAGAAACTGCCGAAATTCTCCTGTGGAGTTCCTCGATTGCCCTTCGGCGATATTCGATGGAATCGAGACCGCCGCCCTTCGCATTTGTCCGGTCAGCCCGTAGATTTCCTCCTTTGGTAAGCTCCGTGTTTCCCGGTATATCTTCTCGACCAAGTCCACTGATTTCTGCCAGACTATCAATTCCCGAAATGATTTTAAACTGCTCATGATTGACCATCCTTCTTCCGTTTCTGTCCACTATCCACTGTTCACTAACCACTTCCACGTCCGGCTCGCCGAAGACCATAAATAAATTGCCCGCGCCGGTCTTCTTCAATAATTCGTCACCCATTGCAAGGTCAGGGTTCATCTTGGCGGGCAAAACGGTCAGCTTGCCGTAGCGTTTCACCTCTTCGGCGACGTGCGGGTCGAAGGCGAAGCCACAGACGATGAGCAAGTCGAAGCCCACACCCTGCACCGCTTCTTTTGCGGCCTCTTTAACTTGCGACGGCCCAACGGTTCCATGTTCCGGGCCGATGGATACTGCCACACGTTTTTTTACTCCCTCCCCCTTTACGGGGGAGGGTAGGGTGGGGGCGGGTGAGGGGGAAGTTTCAGTATATTCACCTGCGGCGTGCAGCCAGACACCGGCATAAGGGTCAAGCCTGTCAAAGGTAAGCCGCTCGCCCTTCCTTGTGTTCTGCACGCCCGCCTTTTTGAGGTTGTCGAGAATCATTGTTGCGAAGTCGGAGTAGTGGTCAGTGGTTAGTGGCCGGTGACCAGTTTTACTATCCACTGAACACTGACCCCTGTCCACTGTCCTATGCGGCGATAGGCTCTCCACAGAGAACGGCCCGCAAACCCGCACGCGCTTGTTGTCTTCATAAGGCTGGTCAAAGAGCGTCTCGGTATCGGCGTGTTTGGCGATGGCAACGTCTATCTGCTCTCGCGTCATGCCTTCTTTAATGTCAGGGTTATTGGCAATGGATTTGAGCGTAACGTGCGGCACGCGCTTGTAGATAAAACCTTTTTTAATGTCGGGGTAGTGGCCGGTTGCCAGTGGCTGGTGATCAGTTGTCAGTGAACGGTGATCAGTGTTTGGTTTTTTACTGCCCACTGAACACTGCTCACTATCCACTAACTTGTAGTACGGATACTTGGCAGCCATCAGGCGCGTGCGGGCCAAGGCCAGTGCGACCCTGCTGGTGTCGCAGGTAATCCAGCGACGGCCCCACTGCTCCGCGACATAAGCGGTAGTGCCTGAGCCGCAGGTAGGGTCAAGCACTAAGTCCCCGGGGTCTGTGGTCATGAGGAGGCAACGCTCGATGACCTCAGACACGGTCTGAACAACATACGTTTTCTGATAGGAGGTTGGGGCATCGCCCCAAGTACTCGTGCGTTTCTTATATGGAAAATCATCATAAAACAATCGGTAACTTAGGCTTTTCCCCTCATCCTGCAAACGCCCCAAGTTGGAAAGAATCTGAAGTTTATTTTTATCGACTACCCATGACCCACCGCTCGGAGGTGGATATGTCCTGCCCTGAAATTCAAACGAGAATGCAGTATTCGCCGAATAAGACGGAGCTATTAGTGTGAATAGGCGATAGTAGCGTGTACCATCAGGATGAGATGGGCTTTTAAAATCGGTTACAGGTATTTTTTCTGTGCTCCCGTCGGGGTACATCGCATACGGGCCGTGTGAAGATACCTGTGACACATCGTTCTCTTCATACAGATTGCGAAATTTGAGTTGGGTCGTGTCTTTAGCGTAGAAAA
>JACRCE010000015.1 GCA_016213015.1 Deltaproteobacteria bacterium
CAGAATGTCGTCGGCATCGGCACGTACAACTTCTACGGTGGCACACTGAACAACAGCCTCATTGTCGGCGACGCGGGCACGGGTCTGTTCGCCAACAGCGGCGGCACGCACAACGTTACAGGCGACATGATCCTCGGCAACCAGGCCACGGGCTTGGGCACCTATAACCTGTCCGGCACAGGGAGCGTGGCGGTATCGGGCAACACTATAGTCGGCATGGATGGCACAGGCTACTTCAACCAGTCCGGCGGCACACATACCACGGGTTCGCTCGTGCTCGGCCAGAATACCGGTAGCTTCGGCATGTACAACTTCACCGGCGGCGTGTTGAACGACAGCATCATAGTGGGCGACGCTGGCACGGGCGTCTTCAACAACAGCGGCGGCACGCACAACGTCACAGGCGACATGATCCTCGGCAATCAGGCGACCGGCGTGGGCACTTATAATCTGTCCGGCACCGGCAGCGTGGTGGTCTCGGGCAGTACCATCGTCGGCGCCTTCGGCACGGGCGTGTTCAACCAGTCCGGCGGGGGCAACGCGATTACGGACAACCTCGTGCTCGGGGATCAGGCTACAGGCTCAGGCGCTTACAACTTAAGCGCCGGGGCTCTCTCGGCCAATGACCTCCATATCGGGGAAAACGGGAGCGGCGTCTTCACCCAGTCAGGCGGGTCCAACGCCATCGCGAGCGAGCTCTTCATCGGCCGCAACACCGGGAGTTCAGGGAGCTATGACCTGAGCGGCGGGACGCTCAGCGTAGGCTGGGCCGAGCGTGTCGGGGTTTTAGGCACGGCAACCTTCAACCAGACCGGCGGGACAAACCAGACCAGTGAACTGCGCATAGGCGGTTCGGGCACATATAACTACTCCGGCGGCGCGCTGACGGCTACCGGCGGCATCACCAACGACGGCGCTTTCAACCAGTCAGGCGCCACAACCGTAAACGCAAACGTCGTGAACAACAACGCGTATAACATAAGCGGCCCAGGCACCAACACGGTGGCGGGCGACTTCTTCAACAGCGCCACCGGCACGGTAAAGACCACGGCCACGACGGCGGTGTTCACGGGTACGTTCACCAACCTTGGCGCTTATGTAAGCGACCCGTCGAACAACTACTTCAACAATCTGATAATACAGACGACCGGCTATCTGCACGGCGGCACAGGGGACAACTTCTTCATAGCCGACAACTTCTACAACAATAGCGCTCAGAACACGTCTTGGAACACGGCGATGTCATTGCTGTCGTTCACCAATGGCATGGACACGTCCCATGACTACTACCTTACGGGCGTTGACTTCGGCGCTTCCGTAGCCGGTTTCACGAACAACTACGCATGGGGAACGTTACAGCTTGACGCCGGTAATAACCTGAACATCTACGGCACGGCCCTGTATCTTGACATGGTGGTTCTGGGAAGCGGGACGGCCTTAAACCTTAACGGGGTGCATGTATACTACAACACGCTCGTCAACAACGGCGGTTCATGGGCGCTTTTGAATGGCGGCACGTTTACTCAGATTGCAAGCGCACAGGTGCCTGAGCCAACGACGCTTCTGCTCTTAGCAATAGGCTTTGGCGGGCTTCTCGCCGCAAGAAAGAGGCTTTTCAACGGACAACGGCCTTAAGACCCAAGAGGTTTTCAGAACGCTAAAAATGGCCTGTCCCATGAGGGGACAGGCCATTTTTTTGCCGTCATTCTTACTCCGTGAAGCAATCTCCGGGGGAGAGGCCTGGCCGCAAAGATCGCTTATTAACTTGAAATATCGTGCGGGGGGGGGTATTCTTAACAGTCCGTTGTTTCAACGTATCGTGCGCAGAAAGGTCTCATCCCGTGGCTGATAATACCAAGATTCTGTTCATAGGCGACGTCGTCGGCAGGCCCGGGCGCCTCGCAATAAGGCATCTCTTGCCCGCGCTTGTCGGTAATCTCCTGCCAGACATTGTAATTGCAAACGGCGAGAACGCGGCAGGGGGCTTCGGCATCACCTCTGATATCGCCGGTGAGTTGGAAAAGATGCAGATAGACATTATAACCTCCGGCAATCATATATGGGACAAGAAGGAGATATATGAGCGGCTTGACAAGGATAGGCGCATGTTGAGGCCGCTCAACTACCCGCCGGGCGTTCCGGGAAGGGGAGAGACGGTTTTCGAGTGCGCCTCAGGCGTAAAGGTCGGCATAGTCAATCTGATGGGCAGGGTCTTCATGGACAACTGCGACTGTCCGTTCAGGATCGGTAAGGAGGCGGTTGGCCGGTTGAGACAGGTTACGCCTATAGTCTTCATGGACTTTCACGCCGAGGCCACGTCCGAGAAGGCCGCGGCCGGTCTCTTTTTCGACGGCTCGGTCAGCGCGGTCATCGGCACACACACGCACGTGCAGACCTCGGATGAGCGCATCCTGTCTCATGGCACTGCCTTCATAACCGACGCGGGCATGACCGGCGCGCAGGATTCGATAATCGGGATGCATAAGGACGCGGTGATTCAGAGGTTTCTTACCCAGATGCCGATGAAGTTCGAGGTTGCCACAAAGGCCGTTGAACTGCAGGGCGTCTTCGTTACGGTGGACAACTCCTCAGGCAAGGCTATTTCGATTGAACGGATAAAGGCACGGCTTGATAAGGATGCGTGATGAACTGACATCAGCCGCTCAGGCGCAGCAGGGCGCAGTTTGAACGGTAGTTGAGACGATAAAGAGGTTGTGGAGGCGTTGGTATGACTCCAATGGAAGGCATTGTCGAAACGATCATCGGCCACTATCCCGACACGCAGGCTATTTATCTGTTCGGTTCTTACGGCACCGAGAACGAGTGGCCTAATAGCGACGTTGACATAGCGTTGCTGCTGCCCCCTAAAACATCAAAGCAAGCCGGCCATTTGATGTTGAGCCGCCTGCGCGGCGAGCTGGAACTGTTGACGGGAAGGGACGTGGACTTACTTGATCTGCGCAATGTTTCCACCGTTTTCCAGAAGGAGATAGTCATGGCCCAACGGCGCATCTACACGGCCGACGAATATGCGGCCGAGGAGTTCGAGATGTTGACCCTTTCTTATTATCAGAAACTCAATGAGGAGCGCGCGCAGGTGCTGGCGGAAGGGATGCGCAGCGGGAGGTTTTACGACGTATGAACGAGATTATCCTTAATAAGAAGATTAGCATCGAGCGGTGCATAAGTCAGATACGCGCCTACTACGCAATGGCAAGCGATACGCCTTTCGAGTCGGACTATCTCAAGCAGGACGCCATTGCCATGAATCTGCAAAGGATCGCTGAACTGGCCATAGACGTCGCCAACCATCTTATTAAAAGCAAGAAACTGGGTTTGCCGCAGGACAGCGCGGACGCCTTTGTCCTGCTCAATCGCGCCAACCTGATCTCCGTTGATATGATGAAAAGCATGAAGGGCATGGTGGGGTTTCGCAACGTGCTGGCGCATGAATATCAGCGGATGGACTTGAGCATAATGAAGGACGTTATCGAGCGTCATTTGTGTGAGCCGCTTGATTTTGCCGACATGGCGCTCAAGGCGATGAACTGACCCGTGACGCGCCGGTAAACACCTTGGACTATAAAGACACGCAAGGATCGTTTGAACGGTAGTCGGGACTCAACGGGACAAAGGATGACCGAACGGCATGGATACAAGAGAACAAATTACAGTCATAAAACGCGGCGTAAGCGGGATAATCTCGGAGCCCGAGCTCGTAAAAAAGCTGGATAAGGGCGCTCCGCTGAGGGTCAAGGCTGGCTTCGACCCTACCGCGCCGGACATTCACCTTGGTCATACGGTGCTTATCCATAAGCTCAAACAGTTTCAGGAGTTGGGGCATGAGGTATTGCTTCTTATAGGCGACTTTACGGGCATGATAGGGGACCCGACCGGAAAGAGCGAGACGAGAAAGCCGCTTACGCGGGACGACGTGGCCACAAACGCAAAGACCTACACCGAACAGGTCTTCAAGATACTGGACGAGAAAAAGACCGAGGTCGTGTTCAACAGCGCGTGGATGGACGCCATGACCAGCGCGGACATGATAAGCCTTGCGTCGCGCTACACAGTGGCGCGGATGCTTGAGCGGGACGACTTCAAAAAACGCTACGACGACGGTCGTCCCATAGCGATACACGAGTTCATGTACCCGCTCATACAGGGCTACGACTCCGTTGTGCTCAAGGCCGACGTGGAGCTTGGCGGCACGGATCAGCTCTTCAACCTGCTCATGGGCAGGGAGCTTCAAAAGGAGTTCGGCCAAGCGCCTCAAGTGGTCATCACCATGCCGCTCCTTGAAGGAACGGACGGCGTGAGAAAGATGAGCAAGTCCTTTGGCAACTACATCGGGATAAACGAGGGCGCAACCGAGATATTCGGCAAGGTGATGAGCATATCGGATGAGTTGATGATGCGCTACTACGAGTTGCTAAGCGGCGTTGGTGCGGCGCGTCTTGAGGAGATAAGGACAGGCGCGGTTCATCCAAAGGAGGCCAAAGAGGCGCTGGCCTTTGAGCTTGCCGAACGCTTTGCGGGCAAGGCCGCCGCTCAAAAGGCGCATGATGATTTTACCGCGCTGTTTACGAAACGCCAAGCCCCGACCGAGATGGAGGAGGCGCGCCTTCCACGCTCATCCGCGCGCGTCAGGCTTGCCAACGTCATTTTCGGAGCCTCTCTTGCGAAGAGCACGTCCGACGCCATGAGGCTCATCGAACAGGGCGGCGTAAAGGTTGACGGGCAAAGGGTTGAAGACCCCAAGGCCGAGGTCGCCACGGACAAGTCGTTCGTGTTGCAGGTGGGGAAGCGGTTTTTCAGGCGAGTGTCGTTTGAGTGACCATGCTGTCAGGAGTTTCCTACTGACAGCGTAGCTTCTCAATTTGGTTCACTAATTGGGCGCTATAGTGTTTAAAAGCTTTGAAATAAGTCTCCGTATATTTGAGCACGTCTCGCTTGGCAATCCCATTTTCAAAGTCAATATAATCAAGATCGCGATAATTCGCCTTGATTCTATACCAATAAAAAAAATCTAAGATCATGAGCCGCTCTTTTGCGATAAATTGATTTTGTTCTTCTCGGTGTTTTTTTGTATGTAAGTTCCATCCGAGCTTCTTTTCCAGCAGTTTATAGTCCGTCAGTTTCTTGACGATTGAGTTTACGCACTCGGGTTCTCTCCAATAATCAGCACGTGCATTTTGCCCAGGATCTATAGCAGGCAATTCTCGTATCTCTGTGAGGGTGTATACACGGTTAAGCGCATCAACAGAGAATGAAAAAGAACCCGAATTAGATAGGGAATATATCTGCTTTCGTACGCCAGTATGACCACCCCTTCCGAATCCATGTACGCTGCCATTGATTAAATGTGATAAAACGCTTTCTAAGTAATATAGGGCATAATAGCATTTGACTGGCAACCAAGGAGCTATAATAACCGCAAAAGCCGAATCCACCTGAGCGAGTTTGAAGTCCATTTTTATACTCTGTAGCGTCACATTGTAGAGTTTTAGAAATCGCTCAATATCCGCAGTCCGTTTTGGGTGGGTTCCTGTTCGACGGGCAGTAACTGTGCAACCTGAAAATAGATTTTCTAAGCATTTGATGTAATTTAGGTGCGTGCGAAAAGATATTTTTGATGAATTTAGCGGGGGGGAGTTTTCGCAATAAAACTCATGGATTATTTCCCTGTGATAAATTAAGCCTTAACCCTCAATCAAATCTTCTTCTATGCGTGGGTAGAGCGCGTCGAGTTCGTTTTGTATCTCAATGGTCTTTTTCAAGGCGGCGGCAATATAAATGAATAAACGAATATCCTCGTGGGAGAGGGAGCGGCCCTTCCTCTCCTTGAGCCATTTATCAAGCGGCTGATAGCCTCCGACCATGTATCCCCAGACATCTTCTTTTATGCCCTCGAAGTGCTGGTCCGCGTTTATATAGACCCTTTGCAGCTTTGCGTCATATTTGTGTTTTTCGACCCTGTTATCGCCCTTGCCCTGAAACTTAGCGTATGGCTTTTCAAGGTCATGGAATTTGAGCAGGTGGAGTTCCACGAGCGCGCGCCCCAATTCGGCCACGGCCTTGAAGGTCTTATACGTTTTCACGAACGGCACGCGAGGGAAATCGGTCTTGAGGAACTCCTTGTATTTTTCCCTGTAGGCGTTCGAGTAAAGGACGGCGTAGATATAATTGAAGACCTCTTCGGGCGAAGGTTTTTTGCCGTATGCGTCGGAGAGCGTCTTGACAAGTCCGGGGTTAAGGTTAGGCTCTTTTTCCGTTTGCGCGTGGCTCAGGAGGTCTTTTTTTGTATCGTCGGAAAAGAGGTAGAGGGGGAAAAGATAAGAACGTTCTCTTGTAGCTAATGAGACGGTGCAGTCATTTATGATTATATTTGAGCAAAGGGCATGTTTAAAAATTTCCATTGACCTCTCTATTCGTTATCAGCCCTAAATTCTCCCCTTGCATCATGTGGCGCATGACGTTTCTTCTTGGACGTTCAACAACGTCGTCGTGATAGAGAATCCATCTGACATCAAAAGGCCGGTAAAGGATTTGGATTATAGAATTTTCCCAATGATTGTCTGCGATGATAGCCTGCCTTTTTTTAGACGTATTCCAGTAATCGCTGTCTTTAAGCCCAAAGGTTTCGTTTATAATCTCATCCGGCAATCTACTGTTGCGGAACATCACGATGCGCCTCTTCAGCGCATCTTTATCAAGATCTATGACAAACCCGTCCCTCGCGGTCACGACACCGACGCTGTTCACGGGGAATATCTCGGTTATTTTCTGAAACTTGTCGTAGACCTCAAGCGAGCGTTCATCCCTCGGCACAAACAGATACAGATCGGACTTAGGCTCAATGGCCGTCCACTTCGTGGTTTTATAATCATTCTCTGAAAGCCAATCATACTTATCATCCCGGATGCCCCATAGCTCCGCGTGTCGTATCTGCTTTTTAAGCCCCTTTTTCTTTATGAACAGTCCGATGGCAACGCCCTGCTGTATGTCAAAGACGTTCTCGTCCTTGCTGCCGTCCGGGCATTTTTCCTTCTTTAGACTGTTCCCGTGAAGGTCAAGGAGATAGATATGGTCAAAGCTCTCCATTAAAGATCGCCTCATGCCGCGAAACGTCGGGTTGTCGAGGTAGCTGTGATTTGTGATGAAGCCAAGCACGCCTTCGCCGGATTTGTCAATCTTCCATTGCGCGAATCTGATGAACTTTACATAATCGTCCTGAAGCCATTTTGGGTTTTTCTCTCCGAGCGGCCTTCCGTCAACCGTATAGTACGCCTTCACCTCGTCATATACGTTTACCGAGTGTCCCGAATACGGCGGATTGCCGAGTATCACGAGTATCGGGGTTTCTTTTTTGACCTTTCCGGCAAGGTGCGACTCCTCGGCTAAAGAAGACATGCCGGGTAATTTCGACTGTGCAAGTTCTTCCATCTCAAGGGTGTTGGTGAGATAGAGCTTGAACCTGTCGTCGTCTTTGAGTCGGTAGCCGAGTTCTTCGAGGAGAAAAGACATCTTCAAGTGGCCTACCGCGTAAGGCGCCATCATCAGTTCAAAGGCGTGGAAGTTTTTCAGTATATGATCTTTAATGAGGCCGGACTTTCCGCCCGTGCCGTATTTCTCGACGTATTCGGATACGGCTATCTTTGATGCGTCCGCAAGAAAGGTCAGGGTGCCTGCGGCGGGGTCGAGCGCGGTAACGGACGATGTGGCGAAACCATCGGCTCTGCTGAAGTAATCTTTGAGAATGATGTTAAGCGAACGGGTGATGTATGAAACCACAGGCTCAGGGGTGTAGTAGACGCCTCTCCTTTCCCTCTCTTTCGGGTCGTACTCGGCAAGGAAGGTCTCGTAGAAGTGTATTATCGGGTCTTTGCCCTTGCCTTCATGGAAGTAGTCGTGCAGGAGCTGGTTGACATCTGCAACGGCAAGCACCTCGGATATGTCGTCAATCGTACACCCCATTTGTTTCGGCACGTCCCCTAATGAGATAAAGCGGAATACGTCGCGCAGTATCCCTATGGTGTGCGGGATGTTGTCAAAGGCCTGCCGCCGTGTAAAACCGCCGATGGAGCGCGTGCGCGCGGCGAAAAGCCCGTAAGTAACGGTCTGGGCGTAGAGGTCTGAAAAATCGTCTTCGGTGAGGTTGTGTATGAGGTGCGTTTTGAAGGCCTCTAAAAATCCCCTGAGTTGTCCCTTGTCCGCGGACTGCGCGCTTAACTCGTCTTGTATAAGGTCTTTCAGAAAGCGCGTCCTCTTGGCAAGCTCGACCGCAAGCGTCTTTGCGGAATATGTCTTGGGGAGCGAAAAAGAAAAAAATCTGTCAAGGAGTTCCATGAACTCCTTTTCCTTCTCGATAGGCGGGGGTGTCTTGAGCCTATTGAGTATCACAGGCCGCGCTATCTGCGCCTGAAGTACGCGCTCTCCGTCGCGGTAGAGTCTGAACTCCAAGAAGTTGGTGAGGATGACGTTCGGGAAGGTATGGATGTATCGTTTGACCTGTTCCCCTGATTCGATGTTGTCGAGGTTGGTCTCGGTCGGTCTCTTGGCTTCAATATAGCCTGTTATATGTTGGTTGCCGTCCCATATGCGAAAGTCGGGATTGCCGGCTTCCGTTGCCTTTGGCAGCGTTGTGACTACGCTGCCTTTTCTGCCGGATTGTTTTGCGTAACCGTATAGCAGTTCTTCAAGCGCGGAATAGCAGCTCTCCTCGCGCCCATCCCCGCGTATGGTGATTTCACTTATCCTTTTGATGTAGGCTTTTAGCATCTGGTGTATATTCACTTTATACCTCAATGCCTCTGCCCTTTACAAGCCCCTAAGCCCATCTCAAAAATTTTTTTCAAACGCATCTCCTTTGAGTGAAGCGCGTTATTAGTAACTACAAAATAGCGGTCGCGCCAGCGAAAGGGTTTTACGCCTCTTAAGGGAGAAGGGGCGGAGCGCGCTTTATCTTCTCTTCACAATCCTCTGCCTTAGCCACTTCTCAACGCCGACTACTAAGAATGCAATGGTTGCGACGGCAAGTATCCGTGCCCATGCCTCAAGGCTGATGGGCGCGCTATGGAACATCAGATTCATGGCGGGCAGATACGTGTAGAGCGCCTGCAAGACCAACATGCCCCCGACCCCGGCCCACACCCAGGGGTTTGAAAAAAGGCCGATATCGAGCACGGACTTCGTAAGCGAGCGGCAGTTGAAGAGATAGAATATCTCGACCATGACAAAGACGTTTACCGCGACGGTGCGCGCCTCGGCTATGCTTGCCCCTCGCATGAGTTCCCACCGGAAAAGGCCGAACGATCCGATGAGCATGAGCGCGCTCACGCTGAATATTCTCCATATAAGTTCCCGCGTGAGTATAGGCGCCTTCGGACTGCGCGGCGGGCGCGTCATGATGCCCGGCTCTTTGGGTTCGAACGCGAGCATGAGTCCGAGGAGCACCGCGGTAGTCATGTTGATCCAGAGTATCTGCACCGGTTCGATGGGCAGCGTTACACCGGCGAATATCGCGGCTAAAACCACGAGACCCTCGCCGATGTTTGTCGGCAGGGTCCATATTATAAATTTGGTGAGATTGTCGAAAACCCCACGCCCTTCTTCAACAGCGGCCTCGATGGAGGCGAAGTTGTCGTCCGTCAACACCATGCTCGCGGCCTCCTTGGCCACGTCCGTTCCCGTAACGCCCATTGCCACGCCTATGTCCGCCCTTTTCAGGGCAGGGGCGTCGTTTACGCCGTCGCCGGTCATGGCCACGATATTCCCTCTGGACTGAATGGCCTCGACAAGGCGGAGTTTTTGCTCAGGCGATACTCTGGCGAAGACAGAGGTCTTTCCCGCCGTCTCTATCAGTTCAGGGTCTGAGAGGCCGGTCAGGTCTTTTCCGGTAACGACGTTGGACGGGTTTTCAAGGCCGATCTGTTTTGCTATCGCCGACGCCGTGAGGGCATGATCGCCGGTGATCATCTTGACATGGATGCCCGCGGTGCGGCAGTTCCTGATCGCAACGACCGATTCCGCCCTCGGAGGGTCTATCATGCCCTGCATGCCGAGGAAGACGAGGTCTGAGGCAACGTCAACATGGTTTAAGGCGTTCGTTCCGTTATTGAGATGTCCTTTTGCGAAGGCGAGCACACGCAAACCCTGTCCGGCCATCTCCTCCATATTATTGTGTATCGTGACCCTATCCAGTTCGATCAACCGCCCGGCGGCATCGAGCGTCCAAACGCATCTGTCAAGGATTGCCTCCACGGAACCTTTAAGGTAGGCAACCTTCGTATTATCAGGCCCGCCCTCGTATAGGGAGGCCATGTACCTGTGTTGGGATTCAAAGGGGATCGTATCGACATGCGGCAGTTCCGCGCGCACAGCGTCATAAGAGAGACCTCCTTTGATCGCTGAAACAATCAATGCCCCCTCGGTAGGGTCTCCATGTATTCCCCATCGGCCGTCTTTTTCCAGTAGGAGGCTGTCGTTACAGAGCAACCCGGCTTTTAGACATTCCGTCAAAGCCGTTGATCGGGCAGGGACGTCCGGCCCGCCCTGTTTGATAATCCTGCCGGAAGGGGCATAGCCTTGCCCGGACACCTCGAATCGCTCGCCCCCGGCCATGATCTCCCGCACGGTCATCTCGTTCTCGGTGAGGGTGCCGGTCTTGTCGGAACAGATGACCGTGGTAGAACCAAGGGTCTCTACGGCCGTAAGTTTCCGAATGATTGCGCGCCGCTTCGCCATCCGGGCAACGCCGATGGCAAGGGTAATGGTCATTGCCGCTGGAAGGCCCTCAGGTATGGCGCCGACGGACAGGGCGACCGAGGCCATGAACATATTAAAGGCCGACTCCCCCCTGATAAGGCCGACGGCAAAAGTGATGCCGGCAAGCCCCAGTATTACGTAAAGGAGAACGTTGCTGAAGTCGGCTATCTTGCGGGTCAGCGGCGTTTGCATCTCTTCCGTCGAGGCGATCAACTGGGAGATGCGTCCAACCTCCGTGTTGTCGCCAATGGCAACGACAACCCCTCTTCCAAGGCCGTATGTAACCAGCGTCGAGGCATAGGCGATGTTCTTTCTGTCCGCAAGAGGCGTGTCGCGGCCCAAGGGTTCCGGTTTTTTTTCAACGGGAACCGATTCTCCGGTGAGCGCGGATTCGTCAATCTGAACGTTCCTTGTTTGGATCAGGCGCATATCCGCCGGCACCTTGTCGCCCGACTGCAGCAACACGACGTCGCCGGGCACCAATCCCACAGCGGAGATGCGGCGCTTGTCTCCAGCGCGCAACACCGTTGCCTCGGTTGTCATGGTACGGGCCAGGGCTTCCATGGCCTTGACCGCTTTCGACTCCTGTATGAACCCTATGGTTGCATTGACCAGCACAACCCCGAAGATGACGCCGGCGTCTACCCATTCCTGAAGAGAAGCGGTAATGACGCCTGCGGCAATCATGATATAGATCAGCGGTTGATGGAATTGAAGCAGAAGGCGCGCAATGGCGCTTTGCCCTTTTTTCGCGGTGATAACATTGGGGCCGAATTGTTTCCGGCGGCGCTCGGCCTCGGATACGTCAAGCCCCTTGTCCTTGTCGCTGTCGAGAAGGTCCAGCGCCTCGTCCGTTGGAAGGTGATGCCAGTGTTTGGCGATTAAGCTTTCCATCATATCCATAGTATGGTATTATGTCCTTTTCGACGGTCGCTTAAACCGCCTTTCGGCGACTTAGATTGTAGCATATCCATGTATTATTTGCCGGACCGGACGAGCCTCTGAACCGCTCTCCGAAAGTTTTTTTCAAACGCATCAAAAAAACACTTGACACTTTTCCTGATTCGTATATAATCACTAATCTTGGTACGACGCATCGCTCTTTCATATAAGCCTCTTGCGCGGTAAGGTTCGGATGAACGAATCGACCGCATCCGTCTGACCCTTGTCGAAACACTCATGCTCCTGCCTGCATGGAAGAAAATGAAAAAAGACGAAGAAATGTCTTGACATGGTTTGGCGGAAGAGATAAGCTTAAAATGAGGATGTCTGCTCTTTGAAAACTAAATAGCAAGCAAAGTCAAACCTTGCAAACCCTGTTTAATTTGAAGCATTTGAGCTTAATTGGAGAGTTTGATCATGGCTCAGAGCGAACGCTAGCGGCGCGCCTAACACATGCAAGTCGAGCGAGAAAGCGGGGGCAACCCTGTCAGTAAAGCGGCGCACGGGTGAGTAACGCGTGGGTAATCTCCCCTCAAATCCGGAATAACACGCC
Source organism: Deltaproteobacteria bacterium (assembly GCA_016213015.1). GTDB lineage: Bacteria > Desulfobacterota > GWC2-55-46 > GWC2-55-46 > GWC2-55-46 > JACRCE01. Next base: position 12,263 of record JACRCE010000015.1, read on the forward strand.
GAAAGGCGTGCTAATACCGGATAAGACCACGGGACGCATGTTCCGTGGTTAAAGGCGGACTCCTTCGGGATCTGTCGTTTAAGGATGAGCCCGCGTCCCATCAGCTTGTTGGTGAGGTAACGGCTCACCAAGGCTAAGACGGGTAGCTGGTCTGAGAGGACGATCAGCCACACTGGCACTGAAACACGGGCCAGACTCCTACGGGAGGCAGCAGTGGGGAA
>JACRCE010000091.1 GCA_016213015.1 Deltaproteobacteria bacterium
CAGGTTTGCGCCTGCAAGAGCAGCGGGATGCCATGCGCGTCCGACCTGATATGCCATTCCTGCGGGCTTGTTCGGGTCTCCTACGCCGGCGGCCTTGCCTGCGGTGTCGAGATAAATGGCGCTTGTCGGATCAGTCGGGTCGATCTTCTTGGTGGTTGCCGCTCCATCGTCCTTTTTTGCCGGTTGTTGAGCCTCGGCGTTTGCGCCTATGCTCATGATAAAGCCGAACGTTATAAGGAGCGTAAAGAGGACGGCAACCTTCAAAATGTTTCCTTTTGAAGATGCATTCATTCTGTGAATCCTCCTTTCAGATAGCTTGTTTTTCATAAGTTACTGCGCCGTGGGCGGCGTGTACGAGTGGCACCTGTCGCAATAGAGAGGCTCCCACGCGGTAAGACCGTTATGGCATCTGCCGCAGAAGTCGCCTTCCATGATCTTCGTCATGTTGATGTCGTTTGCGCCCTTCTTGATGATGAAGATGTCCTCGTGGCAGACCTTGCATTTGAATCTGATCCTGTGAAACCAATGCGGGAACATAACCGGTTTGACGCCGGCCTTTTCCATGCTCTCCGACTTGCTGTTCAGGACGATGTCCCCGTATTCCGCATGGCTTGAGCTTGACGCCAACAAGCCGATTGCGATACCCGCGCAAGTCAGGAGGGTAATCCAGAAGCCTGCTTTCTTCATTGATAGCCTCCCTTGGTATAGGTGTTTTTTCCGGCCGCTTCTTTTTTTGGTGAGTCCCGATTATGCCTAATCCGCATAGGGACTGTCAAGCTAAAAATTAAAAGGCCGTGAACCGTGACCGTTGACCGCGACCGTAAAAGATTTATTCTCTCTTAGGGTCAATACCCCGCAGCTTGCTGCGACTATTTAGGGAAGCTCTGATTAATTCACTAACACGTCATTGCGAGCAACGCGAAGCAATCTCGTCTTCAAGGAAATCAACAACTTAAAGATTGCTTCGCCGCAAAAGCGCGGCTCGCAATGACAGAAAAGAGAATTAATCAGACCTTCCTTAGAACAGATGTTCTTAGGATACCCCGCGGCTTGCTGCGGGGAGGTTCATTTTTTATACGGTTCACGGGCATTGCCCACGGTATTTTCACAGTTCACGGTTTTATACCGGCAAGCTCCTCATACAAGCGCCTTACGGCTGAACGGGTTTCGTCCATGTTCCCGTTGTTGTCCACGACGTAATCGGCCAATCTTTTCTTTTCCTCAAGAGACAGTTGGGAGCGTATGCGTAGCATGGCCTCTTTTTCGTTCAGGCCGTTGCGTCTTACGAGTCTTTTTATGACGGTCTTTTCATCCGCGCAAACCACGACGACCTTTTGCATCTCCTTGTAGAGTCCGTTTTCGATCAAGAGCGCCGCGTCAACGACGATGATCGCGTTCTTGTCCGCTCTTTGTATCTCCCCTATCCTTTCGCGTATCCTTTGGCGTATCCTCGGATGCGTTATGTGCCCCAGCGTCTTGAGCTTTGCCGGGTCTGAAAAGACCATCTTGCCGAGCGCCTCCCTGTCAATGGCCTTGTCGTCCATGAGTATGCCGCTTCCGAAGGCCGCGGCTATCTCGTCGTAGGCGCTCGTCCCCACGGCGCAAACCTCCTTTGCCAAGAGATCGGCGTCTATGACCCGGCAACCGAGCCTTGCCAGTTCTTTTGAGACAAGGCTCTTGCCGGAACAGACCGTGCCAGTGAGTCCTATGAGCATGGTTCCTCTTGGGTCAGCATTATGAAGGACAACTGCCTGCCGGTTACGCCGTTGTCTTTTCTGTATGAAAAAAATTCATGCGAATTGCAGGCCGTGCACCTCGATACAACGTCAATGTTGTCCGAAGAAAGCCCGGCCTCGACGAGTTGGCCCGCGTTGGCAAGGGCGAGGTCAAAAGTAATCTTCCCGGCCGCGTCATCAAAAGATTCCTCAATCCACGCGCTCTTATGGGCAATACCTTTTCCCCCTCCCCTTTCACGGGGGAGGGCAGGGTGGGGGAGAGGGTATGCGGACTTGAAGGTTTCAACGACGGCAAGTCCGACCGCATAACAGCAGGGTCCGATGGACGGTCCAAAGGCCGCGATGATGTCCTTGGGGTCGGAACCGTATCTTGAGCGCATGGCCCCAACCGTCCTTACGCTTACCCCGGCGGCCGTGCCCTTCCATCCCGCGTGAGCAACGCCGATGGCGCGCCTTATCGGGTCATAGAACAGGACGGGCAAACAGTCCGCGGTAAGGATGCCGAGAGGGATGCCCGTCAAGGATGTAATAATCGCGTCGGCGTCCGTTGCCCTGAGAGAAGGGCGATTTTCTTCATTGGCCTCAACCACGGCGTTGCCATGCACCTGATTTACCAGCGTGGCAGCTTCGAGCGGCGCGGAGCAGGCCATTGACGCCAACCCCGCGTTGGCCTTTACGTTCTCAGGCGCATCCGCGCCCCTCAAGTCGAAGTTCAGCGATTCAAACGGCGCTTTGCTTGACCCGCCGGTGCGTCCAAGAAAACCGTGGCTCAATCCGAGGTCCGGTCCGGATTTCAGGAGGCATGACTCAAGACGGATTATGGCATCCTGAGCCATGGTTTTCACCCTTCCGCCGAGATTATTCCGATGAGCGCGCGCATGTCGTCCGGGATCAGGGATGAAAATTCAAGATACTCACCGGTTGACGGGTGGACAAAACCGAGCGTCTTTGCGTGGAGCATCTGCCTCTTGATCTTTTTTATCTCGTCATGCACCGGCTTTGAGAGCTTGTCAGGCGGTTTTTTTCTGCCGTACACCGGATCGCCGACCACCGGATGGTTTATCGCGGACAGGTGCACCCTTACCTGATGGGTCCTGCCGGTCTTCAAGGTAAGCTCAAGGAGTGTGAAATACCGATAGCGCGCAACGACGTTAAAGCGCGTTACGGCCTCACGGGGCGCGTCCGTCCTTGGAGATATCTTTTGTCTGTGTTTTCTGTCCCTGCCGATGGATATGTCGATATCGTCCGAATCCTTTTCAACGCGCCCCCAGACAAGGGCGACGTATCTGCGCCTTGCGGAATGTTCCTTGAACTGGCGCGCCAGACGCTCATAAGCAGCGTCGGTTTTTGCTGTCACCAGCGCCCCGCCGGTGTCCTTGTCAAGCCTGTGGACTATGCCGGGACGCTCAGGCGCATTGGCGCGGGAGAGGGTTTGGGTATGCGCGAGGAGCGCGTTCACGAGCGTGCCGTTCTTCCTGCCCGCGCCGGGATGCACGCACAAACCGGCGGGTTTATTCACCACGATCACGTCGTCATCCTCGTATAGAATCTCAAGCGGTATGGCCTCGGGCCGCGGCCCTTCGGCCTTTTCATCAAGCGTTGAGATGGAGACGCGAACTTCATCCCCGGGACGTATCTTGCAGCCGGGTTTTCGAGGGCGTCCGCCGATGGTGATAAGGCCCTTTGAAAACATGTTTTTTATGGCGGAGCGGGATAAACCTGCGAGTTTGGCGGCTAAAAAAACGTCAAGCCGCGTTGAAGAAGACGCTTCAAGAGGCTCTACCGTGAATGTGCGGGTTGGCGTCATTGGTTGTGATTTGGAGGGGTGCAAGGGTCAGGATTCAAATTCAGTCCGCATCAGTTTCGACTGGCGTATAATAGATTGCAGAGTCCCTATACGGATTTCATTGTGCTCTGGAACCGGAACCGTAATAGTTCCATGGAGCGTTGTTTTTTGCATTACAATGTAACTACCGCGTCTACGCGCTTCCACAAAACCGTGTTTGGCAAGGATAGCGCATACCCTTTTGCCGGAGAGGACACGGAGTTTACCCAACGGCCACCTCAATTTGAGTTACAAAAATATCATCGTGAAGCCGACGTTTTACCTCTTCAGGCGAGGCGGTCTCGAAAAACAGTTCCAATGCCTCTCTTAAATTGTCCCGCGCCTGTTCGACGCTGTCGCCTTGGCTTGCAATATCCAACTCCGGGCACAGCGATACGAACCCATCGTCTTCGCGCTCAATAATTGCCGTAAGTTTCATCAATAACCTCTACCATATCTGGGACTTTATATCCCCGTGCCTTTTGATCAGGATGTCGACGATGGCCTTGTTGTAGAAGTTGTTCTTGCCCGCTATTTCAGGGTCAACCTTGCTCGTATACAGTTTAAGCCCCTCGTCAAGCTCCTTTGCAAGGAGGTCGAAGATATTGTCGTTTTTGATGCCGTTCAATATCTTGTCCTTGTTGTAGAGCGCGATGTCGGAGATAATGGTCCTTGCAAGCCTGTAAGCCGCTTCCGGCGAGCTAATGAGCGCCATATTTCGTTCTTTCCTTTAGTATGTCCTCGACGAGAAGTCCGCCGCTTCTTTCGGCGTTTGCCATGACAAGGGTCCCCACGAGATTCGCGTCGCCCTCCTTGAATGCGGCGACTATCGCGGCGTGTTGCCTGACCGAATCGTTCATGCGCCCCGGAAGGGCAAGCGCCGTTATCCTGAAACGCTCGAACTGCCCGACAAGCTGATGCACGAGCGCAAGGAGTTTTTCATTTCCGCAGGCAATGAGAAATGTGTCGTGAAACTGGCTGTCGAGGTTGAAAAAACCCTTTACGTCGCCCCGCGCTCCCGCCTTTTCCATCTGCGCGTTGAGGGACTCAAGCCGTTTTAAGTCCTTTGGCAGGAGCTTCGGGCAGGCGGTACGCGCGGCGTATCCCTCAAGCAGGCTCTTTATGGCGTAGAATTCGCTCACGTCGTTGTCGGTAATCGGGCTTACGACCGCGCCCTTTCTCGGCGTGACGGTTATGAAGCCCTCGGACTCGAGTTGCCTGAACGCCTCGCGTATCGGCGTTCTGCTGATGCCGAAGTTGGCGGCGATTTCCTGCTCAGGCACGCGCTCTCCCGGCCTTAGCGAACCGCTTACAATGGAGTCCTTTATGAACTCAACGATGCGCTCACGGAGCGTCTGCGGTTTTTCAACCGGATATTCAAGTATGCTCGCTCTTTGCATTTTGATATTGTTGATTTTGTTACATCCTTGAGTCTACTTAGGCATCATTGCATTTATCTATATATTGTATACCTGCGAGAGGGCATGAAGTCAAGGCATTTTTGGCGGGCACGGCAAGAGAAGATATTAAAAAAACTAAAGAAATCCGCAGGATAACCGAACAATATAGATGAGATATTCAACGGCCAAACGAGGTTTCCATTATGAAAAATTCCGCGGTGCAGGTTCACATACCTTATCCCCTTTTGCTTGAAAAGCTCGACTACGTGGTTAAAAGGCGCTTGAACCCGGAGGTCTATCTCGACGGCGCCCAGCTTGACAAGGCGTCCAGACATGATCTGAAGGCGATCCATGACGCAATGGTCTTTCATAACCTGACCCTGACCATGCACGGCCCTTATGAGGGGTTGAGTCCGGCGGGAATGAACGAGGCCGAAAGGCTTCGCGCCGTTGACAGGATACGGCTCGCCTTTGAGGCGGCCTCCATATTGAGGCCAAGGACAATCGTCCTTCACGGCGGCTGGAGCGAAAAAAAACATAAGGGAGACGTCGAGGCTTGGCTTGCCCTTGCCATGAAGACCTTTTCCGTGTTCATCGAAAAGGCGGAAAGGCTCGGGACGATCATCTGCGTGGAGAACATCCACGACAGGACGCCGGATGCGCTCATGGCCCTTATGATCGCCGCGAACTCGCCGCATCTTCGCGTCTGCATCGACACAGGGCATCTCAATGTATTTTCAAAAACCACTGTAGAGGCATGGATTGACGGCCTTGGCCGGTATATCGGCGAGGCGCACCTGCATGACAACGACGGCTCCTCGGACCAGCACCTTCCAATCGGCGAAGGCAGCTTCGACTTCGCCGTCTTCTTAGGACTGCTCAAAAAGCAGTCCGTCCGTCCCGTCTATACCATCGAACCGCACGGCGAGGATATGCTGGAAAAAAGCATAACGGCGATACGACGTTTTTTGTGAAACCCTCAGGAACTGTGGTATAGTCTCGTAAACTTCATGAAAAAAACCGGCCTCATACATATTTACACCGGAGACGGGAAGGGCAAGACAACCGCGTCCATCGGGCTTGCGGTACGGGCCGCAGGGTCCGGTCTCAACGTGCTGTTCGTCCAGTTCTTCAAGGAGGACAACGCCGAGTCCGGTGAAAAGGCATTTTTCAGGAATATCGCGGGTAATATAGAGCTTATCCGCTCGAACTGCCGCCACCCGTTCTTTACCGGCGCAAAGACCGATGAGGATGCGGTCGGAAAGGCGATTAAAAATACCTTTGACCTTGTGCGGGAAAAGACGGCCTCCGGCAACGTCGGCCTCCTTGTGCTTGACGAGATAATGGCCGCGATAAACGGCAACTGGCTCGACATGGCCGAGGTCATCGGTTTTCTCGATTCAAGGCCCCATACCCTTGAGGTTGTCTTGACGGGCAGGAATGCCCCTCCAGCGATAGTAAAGATGGCGGATTACGTTACCGAGATGCTCAAGATAAAGCATCCGTTCGACGCTGGGGGCGTAGCCCGAAAGGGCATAGAATATTGATTATAGGTGGCCTATGGACAATAAGCTCACGTTCATAATCGGCGGGGCGCGAAGCGGCAAGACCGCCTTTGCGCTCAAACTCGCCTCCGAGTCAAGCGGCAAGAAGGTCTACCTTGCAACCGCCGAGGCGGCCGACGACGAGATGCGGCTTCGCATCGAGAGGCACAAGGCCGAGCGCGGAAACGATTGGCGGACAATCGAAGAGCCGCTTGGCGTTGCCGCGGCGATAAACTCCCTTGCCGGACAAGATGCCAAGGTCATAGTCATCGACTGCCTTACGCTTTGGCTTTCAAATAGTATCGTTCACGCGGACGACGTTATTTTGGATGAGGCAACAACGCTCATGCGGGCAATGACAACCGCCGATTGTCCGGTCATCGCAATATCAAACGAGGTGGGCTGGGGCATCGTGCCGGAAAATGGTCTTGCAAGGAGGTTTCGTGACCTTGCCGGAGGCGTGAATCAGATGATGGCCAAGGCCGCGTCAAGCGTTTACTTCGTGGCCGCTGGGATACCGTTGAAACTAAAATGACAAGGAGTTTGAATAATGTCTCTGCTTAAAAAAACTATAGATGGCATAACCCCGGTTGACGTGTCGTTGTTTTCTAAGGCTCAGGCGCATCTGAATAACCTCACCAAGCCGCTTTCAAGCCTCGGCAGGCTTGAGGAGTTTGCAAGGAGATACGTTGCCATTACAGGCAACCTTCAGCCTGTGTTGAGGAAGAAGACCATATTCACCTTTGCAGGCGACCACGGGGTGGCCGACGAGGGCGTGTCCGCCTTTCCAAAAGAGGTTACGGCGCAGATGGTCCTGAACTTCTTGAGGGGCGGGGCGGGCATAAACGTACTTGCAAGGCACTCCGGGGCAGAGGTAGTGGTGGTGGACATAGGCGTGGCGCACGACTTTGGCGACGCGCCCGGGCTCGCGCACAGGAAGGTGGTTCGCGGAACCGCGAATATTAGAAAAGGCCCGGCAATGACGCGGGATGAGGCCGTAAGATGCCTTGAGACCGGCATCACCCTTGCCAAGGAGTACGCGACCGAGGGCGCGATATTCGGCACCGGAGAGATGGGCATAGCCAATACCACGCCATCGGCCGCCATTATTACCGCTCTGACCGGTTCATCTCCTGTTGATATGACCGGGCGCGGCACCGGCATTGACGATAATGCTCTTGCCAACAAGATAACGGTCATAGAGGACGCGATACGGGTCAACAGGCCGGACATAAAAGACCCGGTTGACGTGCTTGCAAAGCTCGGAGGCGCTGAGATAGGCGGCATAGCCGGGCTTATACTCGGGGCCGCCTCAAGTAGGATTCCGGTCGTGGTTGACGGCTTCATCTCAACCGCGGGCGCGGTGATAGCCTCTGAGCTTGCCCCATGCGTGAAGGACTATATCTTTGCGTCTCACCTGTCCGTTGAAAAGGGGCATACGGCGATGCTCAACCGCCTTGAGGCAAGGCCGTTTCTCGATCTCGACCTCAGGCTCGGTGAAGGCACGGGTGCGGCCATGGGCATCTGGCTTGTGGAGGCGGGCGTAAAGATTTATAATGAAATGGCGACCTTCTCGGACGCCGGGGTTTCGGAAAAGAACGCCTGATGAGGCGAGGTAAAAAATGTCATTGTTTCATGTGAAAACACAGGACATAAGCAATACTTATTCAAAGGACAAGGACATCGTCCTCCATGAAGGAGACGCCTTTGAGTTCTTGCGGACACTGCCGGATAATTTGGCAACCCTTGTCATTACATCTCCTCCCTATAACATCGGCAAGGTCTATGAAAAAAAAATAAAGATAAAGGATTATCTGGCTGAACAAGAAAAAATCATCGGTGAATTAGTCCGCATCTTAAAAAGCAACGGAAGTATATGCTGGGAGGCAGGCAATTATGTAGACAAGGGCGAGGTGTTCCCTCTTGATATTTTTTATTATGATATCTTAAAAAAGATGGGGTTGAAATTAAGGAATAGAATCATATGGCATTTCGGGCATGGGCTTCATGCCTCCAAGAGATTTTCAGGCAGGTACGAAACTATCCTATGGTTTACCAAGACCGATGATTATACTTTTAACCTTGACGCCGTCAGGATACCTTCCAAATATCCCGGTAAACGGCATTATAAGGGAGTCAAGAAGGGAAAACCCTCTGGAAATCCTAAAGGGAAGAATCCATCCGATATCTGGGAGGTAGTATCTCAGGATTGGGAAAATGAAATCTGGAATATCCCCAATGTCAAAGCCAACCATCCTGAAAAGACGATTCATCCGTGTCAGTTCCCGATAGAGTTGGTTGAAAGATGCGTTCTGGCGCTAACGGCGGAAGGCGATTGGATGATAGACCCGTATTGCGGCGTTGGGAGCAGTCTTATCGCTGGCATTAATAATAACAGAAAAGTAATCGGTGTTGACAAGGAAGGCGTATATATAAAAAATGCCAGACAGCGTATTGAAGATTTCTATTCAGGTGATTTAAAAATACGCCCTATCGGTAAGCAGATATATGTGCCTACCGGCAGAGAGAAGGTATCTCAGATACCTATGGAATGGGGAAAATACTCGGAGCGAGCCGAATAATGAAAATATCCGGCATCTATTCCTTCAATAAAGGGAAGGAGTTCATCGAGGCGAACTATCCGCACCTGCTGAAAGAAATCAAAGAAGTTGTCAAGCGTATCAAAGCCGATGGACATCTCACCAAGAAAAGCAAAGAAAAAACGATGATGGGGAAGATGCTGTACAGTCCAAAGTCGTTGAATATTGCCTATAAAACGGAGTTTGCAAGATATGGCTGGGCGAACCACAGAGAGCGTTGTGAATATTCCAAAGGCTTTTACACCAAGGAACATATGCCGATGGATATGAAAGGCAAGCCGTTTCGGGAGATGGATTTCATAAAAGAGAAGCTCGGAGTCGAGGTTCAGTTCGGTCTTTCATGGTTTATAATGTCTGCGCCAAAATGACTATCTTTAAGAATCTTGGGCATATAAATGCAGGCGTAGAGATAGTTCCCATCAAGCAATTCGCCGATAATATGTCAACAGGGGTATCCTTCTTCGAGCAGTTCATATGGGATTTGGAAAAACGCGGGGTTGCGAATATAGATATACCCGTGCTTATTTTCGGCATAGACGCCGACTAACGGATCGGCAATCATCCCTTTAACAGACGCCTGACGAATGAAACGCCTTATACTCGCCATCCAGTTCCTTACCATTGTGCCGATCAAAAAGGGGCTAGCGCCTGACAAGGGAGACCTTGCCCGGTCAATGGCCTTTTTTCCTGTCGTCGGCGCGATGCAGGGAGGAATCCTTGCTGCTATTGACTACGGACTTTCCGGCATCCTGCCTCAGACCGTCGTAAGCGCGATTTTGCTCGCAGCGCTTGCGCTCATAAACAACGGGCTTCATCTTGATGGATTCGCCGATACCGTGGACGGACTCGCGGGCGGGAATACACCTGACGAGCGGCTCAGGATAATGCGCGATTCGTCGGTGGGCGCGCTCGCGGTTGTGGCCCTTATACTGCTCATCCTGATAAAGTTCCTTTCCATAAACGAGATGAACGGCTCCAGCCGTACCGCAGTCATCTTTATCTTCCCTGTAATCGGCAAATGGTGCATGGTCTTACTGTCGTGCCTCGCGCCTCCGGCCCGGGAGGACGGACTTGGGGCGTCCTTTACCGCCAACTCCTACTCAACCTTTGTCGTTGCGACCGGGCTGACCGTAGCGGCGTCATGGCTCCTCCTCGGCCTCGGTTCGCTTGCGGTAATTGGCGTAATGGCCGTGTGGACGTATCTTATTGCGATATTCTTCAAGAGAAAACTCGGCGGGATTACAGGAGACGTATTCGGGTTTCACTCGGAACTCTCCGAAGGGCTGACGCTCATCTTTTTTCTAACGGCGTTGCGCGTGGTTTAGGGGGCAGAATGGGTTTCACGCGACTTTTTCTTATCAGACACGGACAGGTGGTCAATCACCACGAGTTCCGCTACAACGGCCACTTCGACGTTGACATAACGGACCTGGGCGTTGAGCAGATGAACCGCGTTGCCGATTTTTTGGCCCCGGCCCGGATAAAGGCGATATACTCAAGCGACCTTCAGCGCGCAGTCAAGGGCGCGGAGATAATCGCCAAAAGACTCGATTTGAAACCAACGCGCATTGCGGCTCTAAGGGAGATTCACCTCGGCAGATGGGAGGGGCTTACAAGGGAGGAGGCGTCGGAGCGTTTCCCTGAGGAGGCGCACCTGAGTTTCAAAGACCTTACGACCAAAAGGATGGAGGGGGGCGAGAGCGTCATCGAGCTTAGGACACGAGTACTGCCGGCCGTCTCACGGCTCATCTCTTTGCATCCAGACGAGGCCATCGCTATAGTCGCGCACGGCGGCGTTAACCGCGTCATATTGAACGACGCGCTTGATGCGGCTGATAAGAACTTCTTTTCCATTGAGCAGGACTACGGCTGCGTAAACGTCATTGATTATTTCAGCGACGGGCTAAGGCTCGTTAAACTCTTGAACGGCGGGCCGAATCAGGAGTTGAAGCCGCCGGTCATATATTGAAGATGATAAAACGCGCATTCATCATAGCCGGTGTATCGTCCGGCGCAGGCAAGACAACGGCAACGCTCGGCATAATGGAGGCCTTCCGGCGGCGCGGTTTGGTTGTCCAGCCATTTAAGGCAGGCCCTGATTACATTGACCCTGGGCATCATGCCGCTCTTCTTGGCCGTCCTTCTTACAACCTCGACACATGGATGATGGGCCGTGACGGAGTTGAAAAAACCTTTCTTGAGAAGGCTCCAAACGCCGACGTCGCAATCATCGAGGGGGTGATGGGGCTTTTTGACGGACGAGCGGACGCGGAGGGAAGCGGGTCAACGGCGCAGTTGTCCAAGGTTATTGGAGCGCCGGTGCTCCTTGTGGTGGACGGCGCTAAGATGGCGCAAAGCGCCGGTGCAATAATCGAGGGCTTTGAGCGGCATGACCCCGGCGTCAACGTCAGGTGGGTCGTGTTCAACCGCGTTGCGAGCGAAAGGCATTACAGGATGTTAAAGGGGTCAATCCCCTCTCGTTCAAAGGTCGAGTGTCTCGGCTTTCTTCCGAATAACGACGGCCTTGCAATGCCTTCAAGACACCTTGGGCTTATAACCTCATCCGACATAGATAAAAGGGCGTGGAAAAGGTTTGTCAAGACGGCCGGGGACGCGGTGGTCGAGAACGTCGCCGTAGCACGGCTTTTGGCGAGAGCGACGCGCCTGAAAAAGATACATGTCAGGCCGGAGCAACCGGAGACTGGGCGCGTAAGGATCGCGGTTGCAAAGGACAGGGCATTTTGTTTCTACTATGAGGAGAACCTTGAGATATTGAAGGCCCAAGGCGCTGAGATAGTCTTGTTCAGCCCGATTAAAGATAAAAAACTCCCTTCCCGCGTTGACGGCCTGTACATCGGAGGCGGATACCCAGAGCTTTTTGCAAAGGAGCTCGAGGCCAACCTCTCTTTGAGGCAAGAGATAAAAAAGGCCGCTTCTCTCGAAATGCCGATCTTTGCCGAGTGCGGCGGGCTTATGTACCTCGGCCAAGGTATCAGGGACAGGGAAAGTAAAAACCATAAATGCGCCGGGGTGTTCCCGTGGACGACCCGGATGCTCAAGAAAAGAAAGGCGCTCGGTTATAGAGAGGCAGCGGTAAGCAAGGCTTGTCCCATGTTGCCTCAAGGCGGCCTCGTACGCGGACATGAGTATCACTATTCCGAGATACGGGGCGTTGGGGCGACAAAGACCGTCTTTACTATCGTTGCCGATGGGACGCAAAAACGGGCTGAAGGTTATTCATACAAAAATACACTTGCTACTTACGTGCATATCCACTTTGCTTCCAACCCTGCTTTCGCCGCAGGATTCGTTCAACTTTGCGAAGAGTCCAGACTCAATCACGACAACTTTTAGCACAGCACATTCTATATCACTTCACTTAAAGTGCTTGCATTTCGTTTCGTATTACTGTAAAGATAATATGTCAACCAAAAACACATAAGGCAGTCATGCTTGCAAAGGTTCTCAGCAGCGCTACACTTGGAATAGACGCCTATCCCGTGGAGGTGGAGGTTGACATCTCCAGAGGGATGCCTTACTTCTCAACCGTCGGGCTTCCCGACAACGCGGTCAAGGAGAGCAAGGACAGGGTCAGGGCCGCCATAAAAAACTCGGGCTATAGTTTTCCGGCCAAGCGGATAACGGTAAATCTGGCCCCGGCGCATATAAAAAAAGAAGGCACTACCTTTGATCTGCCGGTTGCCGTGGGCATACTCGCGGCTGAAGGGATTATTGAAAACTCCACGCTTCCCGAATATCGGATACTCGGAGAGTTGTCGCTTGACGGGGCCATAAGGCCGATTTCAGGCGCGCTTAGCGCCGCGGTTTGCGCTAAGGAGATGGGCAACAAGCTGATCGTGCCGCTTGAGAACGCGGCCGAGGCCGCCGCAGTCGAGGGCGCCGAGATCTACGGCGTGGACTCTCTTGCAACGCTCGTGGAGTTTTTAAGGGGCTCTTTTCCGATAGCGCCGACCAGCCGGAGGGTCGCGCCAGTGGACGAGAACGAGATGATAAGGCCGGACTTTGCCGAGGTCAGGGGGCAGACGCACGTCAAGAGGGCGCTTGAGGTTGCCGCGTCCGGAGCGCATAACGTGCTGATGATAGGTCCGCCGGGATCGGGCAAGACCATGCTTGCGCAGAGGATCGCCGGGATCCTGCCGGACATGACGCTTGAAGAGGCGATAGAGACCACCAAGGTGCACAGCGTGGCCGGTATTTTGCCGAACGATGGAGGCCGCGTCCTCGTGAACCAACGGCCTTTCCGCGCCCCGCATCATACGATATCCGACGCAGGGCTTATAGGCGGCGGCAGGATACCGAGGCCCGGAGAGGCAAGCCTCGCGCACAACGGGGTGTTGTTTCTCGACGAGTTGGCCGAGTTCAAGCGAAATGTGCTTGAGGTGCTCCGGCAGCCGCTTGAAAACGGCAATGTAGTTATCGCAAGGGCCAGCCAGACCATCGCGTATCCGGCGCGGTTCATGCTTGTGGCGGCCATGAACCCGTGCCCGTGCGGTTTTCTGGGGGACGAACGCAGGGAGTGCGTTTGCACGGCCATGCAGATCGCCCAGTACAGGGGGCGCATCTCAGGGCCGCTCCTCGACAGGATCGACATACACTGCGAGGTCGGGGCCGTGATGTTCAAGGAGCTGTCCGGCAAAGAGCCCGGGGAGCCTTCCGTAGCCGTGAAAAAAAGGGTGAACGACGCAAGGGACATACAGAAGCTGAGGTTCAAGAAAGACTCATCCGTTACATCAAACGCTAATATGACGCCGCGCCACGTAAAAAAATACTGCGCGATAAATACCCAGTCGCAAAGACTGCTGGAGACGGCGGTTGACAGGCTCGGGCTTTCGGCAAGGGCGTATACGAGGATACTCAAGGTGGCAAGGACAATAGCCGATCTCGACAACGAGGAGTCGATAAACTCTCAACACGTATCCGAGGCCATACAGTACAGGACGCTCGACAGGGATATAACCTGAAATAACCTTGACCACAACGCGGGAAGGACACACCATGACGGACAATGCCAAGACAAAAGCCGATCTGCTCGATGAAATAAACGCCCTTCGCGCGCGCATCATTGAGTTGGAAGAGTGGGGCGCGGGCAAGGACGTCTATCAGGAGGCGCTCCGCACCATACTTGACAGGACCGCGCTCATGGGAGGCGACGACTTCTTCCGCTCTATGGTGCGCAACGTCGCGTCCACGCTCAAGTTCAAATACGTCTTCGTCGGAGAGTTAAGCGGGCCCGGCAGGATACGCACCTTGGCGGTATGGACAAACGGCGCGCTTGGTTTGAACTTTGAGTACGACATAGAGGACGCGCCTTGCAAGGGCGTGATCGGCAAGGAATTATGTTTTTACCCGAGTGCCGTGCAAAAGCTCTTCCCCAACGACAAGACGCTCGCCAAGCTGAACGTCGAGAGCTACATCGGGGTGCCGCTCTTCGACGTTAACGGCAAGGCCATGGGCATCCTTGCCGCAATGGATACCGCGCCCATAGAGAAGGACGCGCATCTGGCCGAGATATTCGTCATCTTCTCCATACGCGCCGCATTCGAGATGGAGAGAAAGCGCGCAGAGAACGAGCTTAAAAGACTGGCCGAACGCCTGACCGAGGCGCAGGAGATTGCCCATATCGGAAGCTGGGAGCTTGATGCGGCCTCCGGCGAGATATTCTGGTCGGATCAGACTTACAAACTGTTCGGCTATGAGCCTGGTGGTTGCGAGCCCGGGTTTGAGAGCACCCTTGCAAGGGTGGATAATGGCGACAAGGTCAGGTTTGCGAGGTACGCGAAGGACTGTCGTTCCCTCCCTAACTCGGCAAAGAAAAGCTGCTCGATAGATTATCGGATAACGCTCCCGGATGGAAGCGTTAGGAGGCTCCACGGCAAGGCCGAGTTGATCCGCGATCCGTCAGGCGCGCCGGAGCGCGTCGCCGGAACGGTGCAGGACTTCACGTGGCGGGACAAGGTGGAGGCCGAACTTTTACAGGCTCAAAAGCTCGAATCCATCGGCGAGCTTGCGGGAGGCATAGCCCACGACTTCAATAATCTCCTCACGGGCATCGTCGGCAGCGTGTCGATCGCAAAGGAACGACTGAGGCCGGAAGACCCGGTCTATTCCCTGATGAACCAGATGGAAAAGGCGGCCTTGCGGACCAAGAGCCTTACCAGCCAGCTCCTGACCTTCTCAAGGGGCGGAGAGCCGGTCAAAAACATATCCAACGTAACCCAGCTGGTCAGGGATACCGCTCAACTGGTGCTCAGAGATTCCGGTTGCGAGCTGACATTCGACGCTCAGGAGGACGTCTGGCCGGTAGAGGTTGACGAGGCGCAGATATCGCAGGTGATAAACAATATCGTCCACAACGCGCGCCATGCCGTGGTCAACGGCGGAACCATCGGGATAACGCTAAGGAACGTCGTGGTCGGGGACAACGACGGGGTGCCGCTCGAGGCCGGCGACTACGTTAGGATAACGGTAAAGGACACGGGCAAGGGGATAAGCGCCAAGCATATCCACAGGGTCTTCGACCCGTTCTTCACCACCAAGGACAAGGCCAGCGGACTTGGGCTTGCCGTGTCGTACTCCATAGTCAAGAGGCACAAAGGGCATATAAGCGTGGAGTCCAAGGAGGGCTTTGGCGCGGCCTTCAACGTCTATCTGAACCGCGCCGGCGTCGTTGGGCAGACCGAGGAGAAGCCGCTCGTGGGAAACGGCAAGGTATTGGTGGTTGACGACGAGGAGCTTGTGCGCGACGTGGCGCTCGACATGTTAAGGCTCCTCGGGTACGAGGCGAGGAGCGCCGTTGACGGGGCAAGCGCGGTTGAACTCTACAAGAAGGCGCAAAGCGAGGGCGCGCCGTTTTCAGCCGTGATAATGGACCTTACCATGCCGGGCATGAGCGGCATGGAGGCCATGCAAAAGATACTCGCCATCGACAAGGACGCAAGGGGCATGGTCTCAAGCGGCTTTTCAAAAGACCCCATCATGTCGGAATACAAGAACCACGGCTTCAAGGCCGTGCTGGTCAAGCCTTACAGGATGAGCGAGTTCAGCAAGGCGGTCAAATCGGTGATAGACAACGAGGCCGTCTGACATGGGCCGCGGGATGTACTTCGATAATGCGGCAACCTCCTTCCCGAAGCCGGAGCCCGTATACCAACGGATAGACCACGTCCTGAGGCGCGTCGGCGGCAACCCGGGAAGGGCAAGCCACGCCCTTGCCATGGAGGCGGCCCGCGCGGTCTTCAACGCAAGGGAGGCGGTCGCCGAACTCCTTGCCGTCCCTGACTCATCCCGCGTCGTATTCACCAAGAACACGACCGAGGCTATAAACCTTGCGCTCAAGGGCGTTTTGAGACGCGGCGGACACGTTATTACCAGCGCCTTTGAGCACAACTCGATCATAAAAACCCTTGAGGCGATATCGCGCTTGACTCCCGGCATGGAAATAACGCGCCTCAAGCCCAACGACGAATGGATTATCGACCCAAGGGCCGTTGAGGCCGTTATTAGGAAGGATACGGCGCTCGTGGTAATCACACACGCCTCGAACGTATTCGGGACCATACAGCCGGTCTCGGAGATAGGCGCGTCCTGCCGGAGGCAAGGCGTGTTGTTTATGATAGACGCGGCGCAGACGGCCGGGGCATACCCGATAGACGTAAAGGCCATGAGCGTTGACCTGCTTGCGACGGCCGGGCATAAATCGCTTTTCGGGCCGCAGGGCACCGGGGTTTTATACGTGGCCGCGGGCATGGAGATTGACCCGCTCATAAACGGCGGAACCGGAGAGCTTGACATTGTATTGCCTATGCCGGAGCGGCTTGAGTCAGGCACGTTGAACACCCCCGGCATCGCGGGTCTCGGCGCGGGCGTCCGGTTCATACTCGACGAGGGCATTGAAAAGATACGCTCCCACGAGACGACGCTCATCGCCTCGATAACCAACGGCCTTGCCGGGATAAAAGGCGTAAGGATCATCGGCCCGACGGACGCCTCGAAAAGGGCATCCCTCGTATCGTTCACGATTAACGGCGTCCTTGCCGACGAGGTTGGCAGGCGGCTTAATGACGAATTTTCCATCATGCTAAGGACAGGCACACACTGCGCCTTTGAAGCGCACAAACTATGCGGTACATGGCCTGACGGCGCGATAAGGGTAAGCCCGGGGTACTTCAACACGGTCGGCGAAATCGAACGGTTTTTAGAGGCGATATCAACGATTGCCCGTAACGCGGCTGGACGAAGCCGGTAGGTTGCCTGAATGTTAACCCTCGGAATAGAAACTTCATGCGACGATACCGCGGCCTCGGTGGTGCGGGACGGCTCTTACGCGCTCTCCTCTGTCGTGTCGTCTCAGGACGACATACACTCCAAGTACGGCGGCATAGTGCCTGAACTTGCATCGAGGCGGCACATAGAGATGATAATACCGGTCGTTGACGAGGCGCTGATCAGGGCGGGCGTTGCCCTCTCCGACATTGACGGTCTGGCCGTTACCGAGGGTCCCGGCCTTGTGGGTTCGATACTCGTGGGCCTGAACTTTGCCAAGTCCGTCGCCTATGCCGCGAAAAAACCCTTGGCCGGCGTAAACCATATCGCGGCGCACCCGCTGGCCGCGTTCTTGAAGGAGACGCCGGAGGCGGATGTGCCGGACTTCCCGTTCGTGGCGCTCATCGCATCAGGGGGGCACACCACCCTTGTCCGTTATGACGGGTTTGCCGACTACGCCATCCTCGGCTCAACGCTTGACGACGCCGCCGGAGAGGCTTTCGACAAGGTGGCAAAACTCCTTGGCCTCGGGTTTCCGGGCGGGGCGATAATAGACGGATTGGCAAAGGCCGGCGATCCGCGCGCGTTTGATTTTACAAGGCCGTATATGGGCAAGACCAGCCTTGACTTCAGCTTCTCAGGCATAAAGACAGCGGCCCTTGAACACGTAAGGGCGTTCAAGGAAGAACTGACGCCGGACGCGGTGAGCGGCATTGCCGCAAGTTTTCAGGAGGCCGTGGTCGACGTGCTCGTTGTAAAGGCCATTCGCGCTCTTGAACGGACGGGTTCAAACCGCCTTGTCGTCGCGGGCGGCGTTGCCTGCAACTCAAGGCTCCGTTTGCGCCTCCAAGAGGCCGCGACAGAGGCGGACGCGCGCCTTTTCATGCCTGCCCCGCGTTACTGTTCGGACAACGCGGCCATGATAGCTGTAATGGGCTTCAATCAACTGCAAAAAGGAGCGTCCGCCTCGCTAGACCTGAACGCAAGGCCGACGTGGGAGGGGTTTTGACAGCCTGAACAAATTTTGAGTTTTCAGCAAACTACTACAATGAATGAAACGTTGCTCCGTCCGAAAAAACGGCTTGGCCAGCACTTTCTTACCGATAAAAACATCCTTGGGAAGATACTCGCCGTTGCCGTGCTTGAGAAAGACGACGAGGTGTTGGAGATCGGCCCGGGGCAAGGGGCGCTTACGCAGGCATTGCTTGCCGCCGGCGCAAGGGTAATTGCAATAGAGGCCGACGGGCCGCTGTGTTCATATCTTCAAGAGAAGTTCGCGGCCGACGTGCAATCAGGTCAACTAAGCATCATCCATTCCGACGCATTACAGCTGTCGTTTAAGGAGCTGACCTTTGCCTCCGGCGGTAAGCTCAAGGTCGTTGCCAACCTGCCCTACAATATCTCAGGCCCGGTCGTCGCCAAGTTCATCGAGCAACGTTCGGTCTTTTCACGGATGACGCTGATGTTCCAAAAGGAGGTGGCCCTTCGCCTTTCAGCCTCGTCCGGCACAAAAGACTACGGCGCCCTGTCCGTGCTGGCGCAGACGTACATGGACATAAGGCTTGAGTTCGACGTAGAGCCGGAATCGTTTTTCCCGCCCCCCAAGGTAATGTCAAGCGTCGTGAGCATGGTCGTTAGGGACGCTCCGGCCGTGCCTGTGCCGGACGAGGCTATTTACGCAAGGGTCGTAAAGGCGGGTTTCGCGCACAGAAGAAAGACGCTCCTCAACTCGTTGAGGGATGCGCTTGGCCTGAAAAAAGAGTCCGCGCTTGAACTGCTGACAGGGGTCGGCATTGCGCCGCAAAGACGAGGCGAGACGCTCGGCCTCGAGGAGTTTAGCGTCCTTGCGGCGGCATTTAAGCCGCAAAAGCAAGGGGCGCCGGAAATACCGTGATGCATGGAGCGTCCGCCGGCTGAAAACAGTTGACTTTAGCTTAATAAAATAATATAAAACAAGATTAGCTTCAAGCGCCGTCCGTTTGAATATACGGACGGCAATAACCTTGTTCGGCCTTGAGCCGCGCAAACCCGCCTCTTAATAAAGATAAGGCGGGGAACCAAAAGGGGGAAAGAAGATGAGGAAGTACGAAACGGTCTGCATCGTGAAGCCGGATGTAGGCGACGAGACGATCAAGGGCGTCATCCAGAAGGCGCTCCAAGCGCTAGAGGCCGGAGGCGGAAAGCTGGAAAAACTCGACGAATGGGGCAGAAGAAGGCTTGCCTACGCCATTGAAAAAAAGTCGGAGGGCTACTACTTCGTTTTGTACTACGAGGCTGAGCCGAAGGTAAGCAAGGAAATCGAGCGCGTCCTAAAGCTCAACGAGAATGTTTTGAGATACCAAACCATAGTGCGCATCGAACGGAAGATCGTTGCGGAAAGCGCACAGCCGGTCAAGGCCGAGCCGCTTACGGCTCCGGCGGAAGGAGGGGCGCATGGCAATGGATAATAGACGCGAGAGAAGACCGACGACGGGCGGCCGTCCGGGCGCCGACGGAAGCAAGAGGCCGTATCAGAAGAAAAAGGTCTGCCGTTTCTGCAAGAACGCGAATCTTTTCCTCGACTATAAGGACTCAAGGGCATTAAGGACGTATATAACGGAGCGCGGCAGGATAGTGCCGCGCAGGATATCCGGCACCTGCGCCAAGCATCAGAGGATGGTTGCCGAGGCGATAAAACGCGCCAGAAATCTGGCCATTGTCCCGTTCACTACCATAAGCATGTAAAAACCCTTTGCCCCCTCTTTATAAGAGGGGGCAAAGATTTACCCTATAACGCCAAGGAGCGGATGTATATGAGACTGATTCTCAGAAAAGACGTTGAAAACCTGGGCAGATACGGAGATCAGGTAAAGGTGGCCCTCGGCTACGCAAGAAACTACCTGATACCCAACGCCCTTGCAGTGGAGGCCACGCCAAGCAACATCAAGCAGTTGGAGGCCGAAAAAGAGGCGTTCCTTAAAAAAGCCGCGGTGCGCCGTGAGAGCGCGGAAAAGATGCGTTCAGCGCTTGAGGCCGTAAACCTCGTGTTCTCGAGAAAATCGGCTGACGATGAAAAACTCTTCGGCTCCGTAACCTCGCACGATATTCATGACGCGCTCAAGGAAAAGGGCTTTGATCTCGACAAGAAGACAATAACGCTTCCCGACCACATAAAGACGCTCGGCCGGTTCACGGCGAGCGTAAAGCTTCATCCTGATGTCGTTGCAACCGTGAAGGTCGCGGTAAACAAGGCGGAGTAGCTATTCGTTGGTTGCATCCGATTTAACCCTTCATATCGTCCTAAGAGCGCGCCCAGCACCACTTTGCATTACGAAAGCATCTTGTTTAACAAATTTGTCGCGTTGCAAAGTGGTGCTGGGCGCGCTATAAGACGACTCTCTCGCTATGGCTGACAATACTGGTAAAGACTACGCCATCAAAGTGCCTCCTCACAGCATCGAGGCGGAAAAGGCCGTGCTCGGCGGCATACTCCTTGAACAGGACGCCGTCAACAGGGTATTGGAATTCCTTTCTCCCGACGGGTCTGATTTCTATCACCCGGCGCACACCAGAATATTCCGCGCCATATCCGGCCTTTCGGAACGGGCCATACCCGTTGACATGATAACGCTCAACGACGCCTTGAAGGACGCCGACGCACTTTCATCGGTGGGAGGCGCATCATACCTCGGCGTATTGGTCGACTTCACCGGCACCGCGGCCAACGTTACTTTTTACGCCAAGATAGTGCGCGCCAAGGCCATGCTCAGGAAGATTATCCTGACCGCCAACGACATATCCACGCGAGCCTTTGAAGGCAGGGAGGAAACCGACGAATTCGTTGACGAAGTGGAAAAGCTCATCTTTCAAATAACTCAGGACAGAAGCAGAAGGTCGTACTGGGCGCTTAAAGACCTCATCAAGCCGGCCTTTGAAAATATCGAGAACCTCTTTGCGAGAAAGACGCACATAACCGGAATCTCCACGGGCTATCAGGATCTGGACAGGCTGACCTCAGGGCTTCAAAACTCGGACCTCATCATAATCGCGGGCAGACCGGGCATGGGCAAGACCTCTTTTGCGTTGAACATCGCCGAGAACGTGGCGATCGATTCGGGTGAGGCCGTGGCCGTATTCTCCCTTGAGATGAGCAAGGAACAGCTTACCCAGAGGATGCTCGCCTCCCGCGCAAAGGTGGGTTTGCAGGGCATAAGAAACGGTTTTTTGAGGAGCGACGACTGGGGTCGCCTTAGTAACGCCGCGGGCACGCTCTCCGAGTCGAAGATATACATTGACGACACCGCGGCCCAAACCGTCCTTGAGATGCGGGCAAAGGCGCGCAGATGGAAAAAAGACCTCGGTATACGTCTCGTCATCGTAGATTATCTGCAACTCATGCGAGGCACCGGGCATAAGGACAACAGGGAACAGGAAATATCCGCCATATCGAGGTCGCTAAAGGCAATGGCAAAGGAGCTCGACATGCCGGTCATCGCCCTTTCCCAGTTGTCCCGCATGACCGAACAGAGGGGCGGGGACAAGAAGCCCCAGCTTTCAGACCTAAGGGAGTCCGGCGCCATCGAGCAGGACGCCGACATGGTGATGTTCGTCTACAGGAAGTCGGCCTACGAGGACTGCCCATGCCCAAAAGAGTTGTGCACCTGCGGCGTAAGAAGGACCGCCGAACTGCTCATAAGAAAACAGAGGAACGGCCCGACCGGAGACATCAAGCTTACCTTCCTGCATGAGTACACCCGCTTTGAAGACCAGACCACGGATTATGAGGTCAAGACCGAATGGGTAGAGTAGCGTAAAGACCGTGAACCGTGACCGTGTTAAAAGGCGGCGACCGTGTAAAAACGAATCCTTTACGGTCACGGTTCACGGACAACGGTATTTATAACGTGCCCGAACTATACTCAGACATCGCAGTTGAACTTCCCGTTGACGGCACATTCACCTATGCGGTCCCGCAGGAGCTTATTGCCTCAGCCCGGGCAGGCGCCCGCGTCCTCGTCCCGTTCGGGAAAAGGATCGTAACCGGATATATCCTTGCGCTGTATTCGTCCGCGTCCGCTCCAATCGCCTCAAAGATAAGGCACATAATAGACGTGCTTGACCATGGACAGGTCTTTGACGAGAACAGGCTCAAGTTTTACAAATGGCTCTCGGCCTATTACTTTGCGCCGCTTGGCGAAGCGCTATCGCTCGGCTCGCCTCCGGCTGGAAACGTAAAGGGCAAAAGACGCCTATCTTTAACCGCGTCAGGCGAGGCGGCCATTGGAGAGCGGTTTGACGCGCTCGAAAGGCGGCTTCTTGAGGCCGCACAGAGCGGCCAAAGCGCCGAGGCCGTTGCAAAGAGCCTCAAACGCAAGCCGGTATGGGCGACCATCGAAAGACTTGAAACGGCCGGGCTTATTTCTTTGAACCCTGCTCTAAGCGGCATGGTCAAAGAAAAAACGGAATGGTTCGTATCCATGCCTCCCGATGTCGAGACGCATCAAGCGCCGCCGAGGAAAACTTCGCCCATACACAAAGTACGCGCCTATCTGGCCGAAAAAGGCGAGACGAGCCTTTCCACGGCCTCCCGCGATATGGGGGTTACAGTCCCGATGATAAAAAGATTGGCTCAAAAGGGCGTCGTTACTATAACGAACAAGCGCGTCTATCGAAGACCCGTTGACGCGATAACCCCTAAGCCGATGGACTTTGCGCCGAACGACGAGCAGAAAAAGGCCATTGACGGGATAATAGCGGCCTTCAGGGGCAACGCATTCGCGCCAATGCTCCTCCACGGCGTTACGGGCGGGGGAAAGACGCTCGTCTACCTTGCCGCCATCGAAGAGGTGATAAAGACCGGCAAGCGCGCGATATTCCTTACGCCTGAGATAGCGCTCACATCGTGGCCAACGGCCTACCTTGCGTGGCGATTTCCAGGGCGCGTAGCAATGCTTCACAGCGGCCTATCGGCCGGCGAGCGCGCCGACGAATGGGAGCGCATATCGCGTGGAGAGGCCGACATAGTAGTCGGCGCAAGGAGCGCGCTGTTCGCGCCCATGGACAACCTCGGCATGATAATAGTGGACGAGGAACACGAGGCGTCCTACAAACAAGAGGAGGGCGTGCGCTACCATGCAAGGGACTCGGCGTTGATGCTGGGCAAGCTCCTCGGCATAACGGTTGTCCTCGGCTCGGCTACCCCTTCGGTTGAGAGCTATTACAACGCCTTGACCGGTAAATATAAACTGCTCAAGATCGAAAACAGGGCGGGCGGCGCGCTTCCCAAGGTGGATATAGTCGACATGCGGGGGCAAGGCAAGACCGTGATAAGCGACAAGCTCGCCGCGCTTATCGCGTCAACGCTCGACGCCGGACTTCAATCGCTCCTGCTTCTGAATCGCCGCGGGTTTTCGCGCTCCATCATCTGCAACGACTGCGGACACTCCTTCACCTGCGTCAATTGCAGTGTATCGCTCACGGCTCACAAAAGGCCGATTGCCCTTAAATGCCACTATTGCGGTTTTTCAATCCCCATCCCGGATGAGTGTCCTGAGTGCAAGGGCACACGGCTTGCCGAGCCGGGCGCGGGCACTGAAAGGTTGGAGGATGAGGCGAGGCGGCTCTTTCCTCGCGCGCGGATAGGCAGGATGGACAGCGACACGACGACACGAAAAGGCGCGGCAAGGAGGATAATCGAGGCGGTCGAGACGCGTCAAATCGACATACTCGTGGGCACTCAGATGGTCTCAAAGGGACATCACTTCCCTGAGGTCGCGCTTGCCGGCATAATCACAGCCGACGCATCATTGAACATCCCGGACTTCAGGAGCGCGGAACGCGCCATGCAGCTCATCACGCAGGCCGCAGGCAGGGCCGGGCGCGCCTCAAACGCCGGAGAGGTCGTCATACAGACGCTCAATCCTGGACATTACTGTCTTGAAGCAACGCTTAATCACGACTACGCCGGTTTTTACGCAAAGGAGATCAATGAAAGAGAAGACCTCGACTATCCTCCGTTTACAAG
This sequence comes from Deltaproteobacteria bacterium, assembly GCA_016213015.1. Classification (GTDB taxonomy): domain Bacteria; phylum Desulfobacterota; class GWC2-55-46; order GWC2-55-46; family GWC2-55-46; genus JACRCE01. The sequence goes on from JACRCE010000091.1 coordinate 24,392, forward strand.
GCTTTGCGCCCTGAGGCTTGAGGGAGCAAAGGAAGGGGAGGTTGCCGTTGCCGCGGCCTCGATGAGGCGCACAGCCGATAAACTCCTTGGCAATGACGGCGCCATAACGATACTCGGCCCGGCCCCGGCGCTCGTCTATAAACTCAGCGGCCGCTTCAGACAGCGCCTGCTCTTGAAGTGCCCCTCTTCAAAGGCAAAAAACCTCCACGCCTTTGTGCGCGGCCTCAAGGCCGCCTTCAACCGAACCAACGCCGCCGGCGTAAATCTTGTGATAGACATGGACCCCGTTACGACGGTGTGAGTCTTTCCTGAGTCTTTGGCGTGGTGGATTATCGCCCTTGTTTTGGGGTATAATATTGTACCAAGGGCATGCCTATCCGCGTGCGCAAAACAATATGTCCATATTGGAAATCCTGACATACCCTGATCCGTTCCTTAAGACAAAGGCCGCTCGGTTAAGCCGCGTTGACGACTCAATAAGGACGCTCATCCACAATATGATCGACACCATGTACGGAGCGCGGGGCATCGGCCTTGCCGCGACGCAGGTGGGAGCCGACGCGCGCGTAATCGTGCTCGACGTGCCTGACGCAAGGTCAGAGGAAGAGGAGCCGTACAGGCGCGGAAAAAATCTTGTAGCGCTTATAAACCCTGAGATAATCGCCTCATCCGGCTCGATAGTATACGAAGAGGGGTGTTTGTCCCTTCCCGGAGAGACCGCGGACGTTGAAAGGGCGGCAAACGTAAGCGTAAAGGCGATCGATAAAAACAACGACCCGGTTGAGATATCGGCTCAAGGGCTTTTTGCCATCGCGCTCCAGCATGAAATAGACCATCTCGACGGCATCCTGTTTATTGACAGGATATCAAGACTAAAGCGCGAGTTCATCAAAAGACGACTTAAGAAGGCAAAGGCCGCCGCGCTTTAACGAACAGTCCGTAAGGAAAAGTACGTGCAATGGATTCTTTAAGGGTCGTCTTCATGGGCACCCCGGCGTTTGCCGTGCCTTCGCTCAACGCCGTTGTCACGGCCGGGTTTGAGTGCCTTGCCGTTGTAACGCAACCGGACAAGACCGTTGGCAGGGGCTTAACTACATCCATTTCAGCGATAAAAAAGGCGGCGCTTGACCTCGACATAGAGGTGCGCCAGCCTGAGCGGCTCAAAGAACCCTCTTTTATCGATTGGCTTGAAACAATACAACCGGACGTCATCGTCGTTGTCGCCTACGGGAAGATATTGCCGGAAGAGGCGCTCAGGATTCCAAGGCTCGGATGCGTTAACCTCCATGCTTCGTTGTTGCCGAGGTACAGGGGCGCTTCGCCTATCAATCGCGCTATAATGGATGGCCAAACCAGTACCGGGGCCTGCACAATGCTCATGGACAAGGGCATGGACACCGGACCAATCCTGCTTTGCGAAAGTAGTGAGATACGGCCCGACGACACGGCTCTCACGTTGTCGGCAAGGCTTGCCGAATCGGGCGCATTGCTCCTTGTAAAAACGATAGGATTACTGAGTCAAGGGACGCTCAAGGCCATACAACAGGACGAGAGAAGCGCAACCTATGCGCCGCCGCTCAAAAAGGAGGACGGCCGCATTGATTGGACAAGGAGCGCTAAAGAGATTTATAACCTGATGCGCGGCGTAACCCCGTGGCCCGGGGCATACACGTTTCTTAACGGAAAGACGCTCAAGATACACTCCGGCTTGGTTCGACCTGATGGGCACGACAATCCGCCGGGCACGATAATCGCCATATCTAATGGGCGGCTTGTCGTAGCGTGCAAAGGCTCGGTGTTCGAGATAACCGAAGTCCAATTGGAAAATAAAAAGCGCATGTCTGCGGATGAATTTATGCGCGGGGTAAGGCTGAAACAAGGAGAGAGGCTTGGCTGAGGAAAAGGCCGAAAATAACGCTGAAAGATGGGAAGGTTCTCCAGAGAGCATCAGCTACAAGCCAGGCAAGGGCGCATTTCTGGCGCTTCTTGCCGCGTCCGGCCTGGGCCTGGCGCTTATCGCCTTCTCATTGTGGGTCATACCGACGATCGGGCTTGGCAACATCCATCCGTGGCTTCCGTATGTCCTCGGCGGCCTCGTGCTCCTCGTCATTTCGTTCCTGCTCATCGGCACGCTGTTTATCGGCATTGCCGCGCTTCAAGGCCGATTCCTCGTCAAATCAACGATGTTTCGCGGGCTTTTGGTAAAACTGTTCCTGCCGGTCATGTTCATGGCAGGCGGCATTATGCGGATACCGAGGATAAAGATCGAGCGCGCCTTCATCGAGATAAACAACCGGATGGTCAGAGCTTCATGCGGCAAAAGGTTCAAGCCTGAAAAGCTCCTCATACTCATGCCGCACTGCATACAGTTCGACAACTGCAAGATAAAGGTAACGAGGAACGTCCGTAACTGCGCCGCCTGCGGCAAGTGCGAGATAGGCGAGCTTCTCTCCCTTGCCGACGAGTTCGGCATAAACCTTTTCATCTCCACCGGAGGCACGGTTGCGAGAAGAAAGGTTTATGAGGAGCGGCCCGACGCAGTAATAGCCGTGGCCTGCGAAAGGGATCTGACCAGCGGGGTTCAGGACGCTTATCCTCTGCCGGTCTGGGCCATAATCAATAAGCGGCCTCACGGATACTGCATGGAGACAGGGGTCGCCATCAGCGAGATAAGGCAGGCGATAAGGGAGATGATTACATAAAAACAGGGGGCATGCCTTATAAGGCCCGCCCCCTGTTTCAAGTCAAACTTTTTTACGTCTTTACTTCGCCAGTTCGTCGCAAAGCGCCATGATCTTTCCAAATCTTTCCTTCTGTATGCCTCCGGCCAATCTATCGGCGTCCTCCTGCTTGCCGGCGATGAGCATCGGGACGAGATCATTTTCTCTTGTCTTCTTGAAGGCGGCCCATGTTTCGTTGAGTTCCTTGAACTGGGCTTCCTTGCCCGCCGGGGCCTTCATCTTGCCGAGCATCTCGCTGACAGCGTTGGCCGAGTCCTTGACCAGCTTTTGCTGATCAGGCCCGCGCTTGTCCTTGTTCTTGACCATTACGACAATCGTGTCCCTTGCTTCGCCTATCTTTGCCTTCAGGTCGCCGAACCCGGCGGCGTAAGAGGCCGTTGCGGTAACGACGAATACGAGTATTGCGAGAACTGCCGTTAGACGTCCGATATTGTGGATGCGCGTCATAGAAACCTCCATTTGTGGTTTTAAGACCAGTCATTCAAACCCATAAGAATACCTTGCCTGTCAATCCTCCTTTCGTATGGCGTTTATTACCATATCAAGAACGGAAGCAGTATTACATTATTACAACCCCTGAGCGTAGTCAATACCTACCTTTTTGAAAGAAAAAACGCCCGTCGCGGATGGCGGCGGGCGGTAGATGCAAGCGCCTACTGAGCAAAAGACCTTACTTTTTCCAGATGCCTTCGGTTCTGCTTACGAGGCCGCTTCCCGGATCAAACTCTATGCCTATCCTCTTTGCGAACCGCTTTCTTTCGTATACCCACTGATTAGCGGCCAATATTTCCTTATACGCCGTCTTTTCCGTGGAGTTCTTGCCGTTTATATAGGCGGGCATACACATCGCCATGTATGCCTGTTCCCTTGTCATGCCTACGCGGATAACCGCCTCCTTGATGTCTCCTGCAAACTTGCCTCCAACCTTTGCAACGTCAATGTCGTGTTTGGTCACGAACTTTTCCAAAAACTCCTGACCTGATGCCCCGAGGTCAACGGGATAACTCGTACCCTTGTCGTCAACGAACGCGGCCTTGTCGTTGTCCACCGTAACCTTGAGCTTTGTTCCGACCGGAATAAAGCTCGGCGTTGACTGCCAGTTCATCCACGTTATCTGGTTGCCCTTTGGTAATATCTTGAGGTTGCATCGTGAATAGTAAACCTCCTCGGCATGGCCTGCAACGGCAAACAGGAATATGAGCGCACAGAGCACAAGACCGGTTAATCCAAGCCTTTTACGCATAGAGCAGCCTCCTTATTGGAATAAGATTGAATGACAAGTTCTCGAATTATATTGCATATCCTTGAAAAAGTCCAACCGCTTTTTTTCTTGCCGCGCTTTTTATTTTCGTCCTGACAGCCGTAACGCAATCGGTCGGAAAAAACAGCAATTTTTAACCAAGCATCCGCGTTGCAACGCTTGCCGCGCCGAGCAGTCCGGCCTCGTCATTCAGAACAAGGCGCACCGGGATGCGGGAGAGCAGGGTCTTGAACCTGCCCTTGTCCCTGAACGAGGCGATGAACGCTTTTTTCAAATCGCCTCTAATGAGCTTAGGTGGAATACCCCCTGCAAGATATACGCCCTCAACGGCCATTGATTTCAACGCAAGGTTTCCGGCCTCGGCCCCAAGGATAGAAACAAACGTCCTAACCGCAAGTTCACAGTCCTTGTCCCTTCCATTCAACGCGGCCTCGCTGATGAGCAAAGGGGCTTTTGGACTTGAAAGGATAAACTCTTGGTCTTTTGTCCTTGTCCCGCGCCTTCCGATTAGAAACCCAAAGATATTAACAAGCCCCTGACCGCTCGCGACCCGCTCATAGCTCACATGGCCGAAGGAACGGGACAGGTGAGCGAACAGTTCCATTTCAAGTTCGGTGCGCGGCGCAAAGTCCGTGTGTCCGCCCTCGGATGCGGATACGCATCTTTCATCCCTGTGCCGGAATATGATCGCCTCGCCAAGTCCCGTGCCCGCCGCGATTATTGCCGCGTTGCCGCTCCTTGGTCTGCCGGCCTGCAATACGGAAAAGTCATCGCGCGCAAGACAGGCTATTCCGTGCCCTATGCCCGCGAGGTCATTGATAAGTTCTACTTTCTTAATCCCGAATCTCTTTTGAAGGAGATTGCCGTTTATTCGCCAGCCGAGGTTGGTGAGCGTACCGGCGTTGTTTTCAATGGGACAGGCAATGGCAAGACAGGCCGAGTCAACGGGAGACGATGGTTTATTGTCTTTGAGAAACCGGCTGATAATCGGGAAAAGGCCGCTGAAGCCGTTGTTCTCATACCGCGCCTTGGCAAGACATTCGAGAGCGTCGCCCCTTGACCTGAAAAGGCCGAGCAGGGTCTTTGTGCCGCCCACGTCGCCCGCGAGGATAAGTTTGCCGGTTGTCTTAACCATTGGATGCTTTGAGGATAAGATCAACGGCCTTTTTAACCGTTGCAGGCTTCGAGTCTTTTAGTAACAGGAGTACTACCGGCCGTCCCTTTGCGTCAAGCGCCTCGGCGTCGGCACAGGCTTGTGAAAGCACGAGGCCGGAAAAACCGAAACCTTGCGAGCCTATCGGAATATCGGCGTCGCTCTCGTGCGCCATTATGATGAAGACTCCATTGTCGGTCCCGCCCTTATGAAGCTGTCCGGTCGAATGAAGGTATCTCGGGCCGTAGCCTGACTGCACCGGTCTTTTAAGCGCGTCCCTCAGCCCCTTTGCAAGCCGCGAAAGGTCCTTTGCAACAACGCCGTCAAACGGATTGAAATAAAAGAGCGCGCCGATATACGCGCCCTCTTCCGCAAGCGATAGGAATGAACGCATCAAACGCGCCGACGTCGGTTTTTTTACGCTTAGTCCTTGCTCTTGTATCCGCGCAAAGGCTTTACCGCCGAAGTATGCGGTAAAGCCCGTGGACTTTATTGCAATGCCCGGCGGGATAAGCGCGTCTTTTTTCCCGGTCCTTGCAAGGCGGGTCAAGGCAAGCTTCTTCGTCAACTCCACGTCAGGCTGGTCGAACGGGTTTATATCCATGAGCGCGCAGGCCGCGACGGCTGCAATCTCCCACTTCAAAAACTCTGCGCCGATGTCGTGGATGCCGCTAAGCGCAATCCTGATTACCGGGTGTCCTTTTTTTTCAAGGGCATCGAGTAAACGCGCATGGTCATCATTGCCGACCGTGATGCTTACAAAGACCCTGTCCGGCCCGTAGTCCTTTGGGGCGCCAATCGGCTCTGAGCCTATGGGCACAAGTCCCTTGCCGTCCTTGCCGGACGATTCCGCTATGAGTTGCTCGATCCACAGGCCGAAGCCCTGTAGCCCCTCACCAAGGATAAAGGTTATCTTGTCCCTGCCGACTTTTGCCAATGCCGCAAGCGTTGCCCCAAGACGGATGCCGTCATCAAGAGCGGCATCGGGGCGGCAGGCCTCGTCAATTAACCTTGACGCGTCAATGCCTATCAAGGCTGCAGGCACAAGACCGAAGTACGAAAGTGCGGAGAAACGGCCGCCGATGTCCGGCGGATTCGTAAACAGCCGCCTCATGCCGTATTTTCTGTAAAAGCCTTCAAGCGGGGTATCCGGGTCGGTTATGGCGATGAAGTTTGAACCGGCCTCCGCGCCCTTTGCCTTTTGCACAAGGGCGAAGAAGTGCTCGAAAAACGACAGCGGCTCTATGGTCGTGCCTGATTTGCTTGATACGATGAAAAGGGTTAAGGCGGGGTTTATCGCGGACTCTACGCTCCGTATCGCGTCCGGGTCCGTTGAATCGAGCACGATGAGTTCCGGGAATCCAGAGGTCTTTCCGAATGCCGAGGCCAGCACAAGGGGGGCAAGGCTCGATCCTCCCATGCCGAGGAGCACGACCTTCGTAAAACCGGCCGTTCTTACCTCGTCGGCAAAGGTCTTCAGTTCGCCTACGCGCCCGGCCATGAACCGGGGAGAGTCAAGCCAGCCAAGGGAGTTTTTTATGATTGCCCTGTCAGCAGGGGTTTTTTTCCATAGGAAAGGGTCTTTATCAAGCAGACGTTTTGAAAAGCCGATCTCTGACAGTTCCTCCAGCGCGGCTTCAGCGGCCTTGACCTCAGCGTCGTTCAATGAGCAGCGTGATAGAGACCTTTGCGCCATTGCCCGCCTCCATGTTCACCATGTAATAGACAACGCACAAGACCGGCACGCGCCGTTACACGGCCGTCTTTTTCCCGCTCGCGAGAGATGCGGCGCGTTCGACGACCGCCTCAACGGTGAGGCCGAATCTTTCGTAAAGGGTCTTGTACGGGGCGGAGGCGCCGAACCTGTCAATGCCCATGACAACGCCTTGGCTTCCAACGTATCTGTGCCAGCCCATCGTTGCCCCGGCCTCGATGGACAGCCTCGCCTTTACATGCGCAGGGAAGACCTGTGCCTTATAATCGGCGTCCTGAGCCTCGAATATCTCCCAGCTCGGCATACTCACCACCCGGCTTTTTATGCCGCGTTTCGCAAGCTCGTCCGTTGCGTTGAGCGCGATATGCGCCTCAGAGCCGGTCGCCATGATGATAACGTCGGGGGCTTGAGAATCGTGGGCGATATACGCCCCGCGTGATAGGTCGTGCTTTGCGCCGCGCCCTTGTCTGTCGATCACTGGAACATTTTGCCTTGTAAGGATAAGGGCAACAGGGCCGCTCAAGGGTTCGCGTGAAAGGGCGTACCTCCACGCCTCGGCCGTTTCAACGGCGTCCGCCGGTCTTATTACAGTAAGGTTCGGAATAGCCCTGAGGCTTGCTATGTGTTCAATAGGCTGGTGCGTTGGGCCGTCTTCGCCAAGGCCGATGGAGTCGTGCGTAAAGACGTAAACCACGTTGAGCTTCATCAGAGCCGCAAGCCTTATTGCAGGGCGCATGTAATCCGAGAATACGAGGAAGGTGCCGCCAAAGGGCGTGATGACCATGCTTTGCGCCATGCCGTTCATCATCGCGGCCATAGCGTGTTCACGCACGCCGAAGTGGATGTTCCTGCCGCCGCCTTGTGCCGTGAAATAATCAAACCCGTTGAGCGCGGTGTTGTTCGAGGGCCCAAGGTCGGCTGAGCCTCCCACAAGATGAGGCAGTTTCTTTGCAACGGCGTTCAAGACCTTGCCCGAGGCGCTTCTCGTGGCGCTTGGCGCATCAGACGGCGAAAAAACCGGGAGCACACCCTCCCAGTCCTCAAGCGGCTTGCCCGCCATTGCAGAGGCAAGCCCCTTTGCGGCCTCAGGGTGTTCCTGCTGATAACCTTTAAGGAGCGCAGACCAATCCTTTTTGAGTAAAGCGCCTCTGTCAGCGGCCTTCTTAAACTCCTCAGCCGCCTCTTGAGGGATATGAAACTCAGGGGATAGGGGCCAGTTAAGCGCCTCTTTTGCGCGCCTCACCTCGTCCTTACCAAGAGGCGCGCCGTGAACCTCGGCCGTATCCTGCTTGGAGGGAGACCCGTAGCCGATGTTCGTTCTGACGACTATGAGGGACGGCCTTGTCCTCTCGGCCTTTCCCGCCTCGATGGCGCGCGCGATCGCAGGAAGGTCGTTGCCGTCAACGTGTTGCACGTGCCAGTTCATGGCATTAAACCTCTTGCCCACGTCTTCGGTAAAGCTCAAGTCCGTTGAACCTTCTATGGTAATCCTGTTGTCCGAATAAAGATAAACTATGCTGCCGAGGCCGAGGTGTCCGGCAATGGACGCAGACTCGTTCGAGACGCCCTCCATCATGTCGCCGTCGCTCGTGATGGCGTATATGTTGTAGTCGAAAAGCGGATAGCCCGGCCTGTTGTAAAAGGAAGATAAGTATCTTTGGGCCATGGCCATGCCCACGCCGGTTGCAAAACCCTGTCCAAGCGGCCCGGTCGTGGTCTCTATGCCGCGCTCTATATCATACTCAGGGTGGCCGGGTGTGTGGCTGCCCCACTGTCTGAATTTTTCAAGCTGGTCAAGCGGCATGTCGAAACCGGTCAGGTGGAGGAGCGAATACAGGAGCATGGACCCGTGCCCGGCCGACAGGATGAACCTGTCCCTGCCGAACCACTTGGGGTCTTTCGGATCGAATCGCAAAAGCCTCGTCCAGAGCGCGTAGGCCATGGGCGCGTCCCCCATCGGCATCCCGGGGTGGCCGGAGCCCGCCGCCTCTACCGCGTCAACAGATAGAAACCGCAGGGTATTTACGCACAGATCGTCAATTGCGCCGAAATTGAAGTTGTTGCCGTTCATCCAAAGGCCCCTTTGTGTTTTAGAAATTATTATCGCTATAAGGATGCTTATTCTTTTACCTCAACCGATAACCGTTTACCGATAACCGATACCGCCTCAACTAAGACGGCATGACCATGCCGCCTGTCATAATCACCTTAAAGGCGTCCTCAACCCTCATGTCAATGGCGATTACCTTGTCTTCCGGCACGACTAGATAATAGCCCGTGGTCGGATTGGGCGTCGTCGGTATGAACACGCTCACAAAGCCGTCCCCTGTCTTTTTCTTCAACTCCCCGGTCGGCTTGCACGTAAGAAAGCCCATGGAATAGACCCCGTCGCGGGGAAACTCCACGAGCACTACCTTCCTGAAGCCCTCATGTTCCTTGGCAAAGAAGGTCTCCATGAACTGTTTTGTCGCGTTGTAAACGATCCTGAGCACCGGAACCTTGGAGAGCATCTTCTCTCCAAGATACAGGAGTTTCTTGCCGAGGAAGTTGGCCGTAATCACGCCGACGAGGAATATACATATTATCGTAAAGATAATCCCAAGCCCCGGGATATGAAATGGCAAAAAGGCGTCCGGCCTTGCCGCCTGAGGCAGGAGCATAAAGACGCTGTCCATGAAGCCGACGATGAGCGAGAGCACGTAGACGGTTATGTAGAGCGGCACGACTACAAGGAGCCCGGTTATGAAATAGTGCCTGATCCTCTTTGTCATATTCAGGCGGCCAACTCCCCGCTGATCTTCTTTATGGAGTTGTCCGCGTCCACGTAGACCAGCACAGGGACGTGCGCCATTGCCTCTCTCTCCTCAAGCGCCGAATAGCTCGCAATGATAACGAGGTCGCCTTTTTCAGCAAGCCGCGCCGCGGCGCCGTTGATGGATATAACGCCTGAGCCTCTTTCGGCCTTGATGGCGTAGGTGGTAAGGCGGTTGCCGTTCATTATGTTGTATATATGCACCTGTTCAAAGGGATATATGCCCGCGGCCTCCATCAATGATTCGTCAATGGCCACCGAGCCTTCGTAGTTGACGTTGGCGTCCGTTACAGTGGCCCTGTGTATCTTGCTCTTTAGCATCATGCGCTGCATCTGTTGCATCCTCCTTATGATCATCTATCAACCTGTGAACAAGCAGTTGTCAATAAGCCTTGTCTTGCCGATCCTTACGGCAAGAAGGAGCATTGCGCCCGCCTCAATGCGGTCGAGTGCTTGAAGCGTATCCTTATCGCACACCTTTATATACTCTATCACGGCAAGGGGTTCGTTCTCTATATTTTTTTTTACCATGCGGATGACGGCCTGAGCGTCTTCCCCGGACAAGGCGGAGCGGGCCTCGTCAAGGGCGCGTGGTATACAGACTGCGGCCTTTCTCTCGTCGGCATCAAGGTAACTGTTCCTTGAACTCATCGCAAGGCCGTCAGACTCGCGCACCGTTTCAACGCCGACGACCTCCACGTCAAGGTTTAAGTCCCGTACCATCCTGCGTATCAGGACAAACTGCTGATAGTCCTTTTTCCCGAAGACCGCGACATGCGGCATGACGATATTAAAGAGCTTCAACACCACGGTTGCAACGCCCTTGAAATGCCCGGGCCTTGCCTCGCCGCAAAGACCCATTGAGAGCCTCTCCACCTGCGTATATGTCTGAAAACCGTCCGGGTACATCTCTTCGGGACGCGGCGCGAAAACACAATCAACCCCGGACGAGAGCGCAACCTTGATGTCCGCGTCCATGTCCCTTGGATAGGTCTTATAGTCCTCATTCGGGCCGAACTGGGCCGGGTTTACGAATATGCTGAGGATTAGGAAGCCGGCCTTGCCCCTCGCAACGCGCAGAAGCTCCTCATGCCCGGCGTGCAGAAAACCCATGGTCGGGACAAGGGTTATTGCCGTACCCGCGCCTCTCGCCGAACCGGCAAGACTCTGCATCTCGCTTATGTCTTCTATTATTTTCATCGGAAACTGCTAATAGGACTCATCGTCTGACGGGAAGGCCCCCGCCTCAACCTCTTTTATGTACTCTTTCACGGCCGAGGAGATGACCTTGTTCAAATCCGCGTACCTTTTTACGAACTTAGGCGCGCGCCCTGACATGGCGATGCCGAGCATGTCGTTTACGACAAGCACCTGCCCGTCGCAGTGAACGCCCGCGCCGATGCCTATGGTCGGAATCTTGACGGAGGCCGTTATCTCCTTTGCAAGAGAGGCCGGTATGCCCTCAAGCACCATTGCGAATGCCCCGGCCTTTTCAATCGCAAGCGCGTCTTGGGCAAGAGCGGCTCTGGACCACGCCTCTTTTCCCTGCACCTTGTACCCGCCCATCGCGTGCACGGACTGCGGCGTAAGGCCGATATGCCCCATGACGGGTATGTCCATGTTGACGATGGCCTTTACCGTCTCTGCGCTTCTTATGCCGCCTTCGAGCTTGACCGCGCCTGCTCCAGTCTCTTTTATAAGCCTGACCGCGTTCGTCCTCGCCTCGTCCAGCGACGCCTGATACGAGCCGAACGGCATGTCCGCGACGACAAGGGCTGTGCCTGCGCCCCTGACTACCGAGCGCGTATGATAGATCATCTCATCCATCGTAACCGGCAGGGTCGTGTCGTATCCGGCCTCGACCATGCCGAGCGAATCGCCGACTATTATGAGCGGTATGCCCGCGTTATCCAGAAGAGAGGCGATCTGGAAGCCGTAGGCCGTAAGCACGGGAATCTTTTTCCCCTCGGCCTTCATCCTTAAAATGTCCGGCGCGGTCGTCTTTTTCATGGTCGTCTCTATGCTGGTCTGGAAGACTATCTTTGGCAAACTAACGCGCCATGTTTAACGGATACTTCTAAAAATCAGCTATTTTTTTCGAGGTCAAGGAAGGGCGAAAATAAACTTGTCCTCGCGTGTATCTAGCGGGGAAAGCGGAGCATATAATTAATATGTGAGCATTTTTATTTTCGCCCTGACGTAGAGATCGGGAAAAAGAGCGATTTTTAGGTCGCCTACCGCGCCCTTGACGCTATGGGCAGGTAATGCTGCGCGCCGCCGCGAAGCGTCCGTATCTCCCTGACAAGGCCTGATAGGTCGTCCTTGTTGTTTACAAAGTCTATGTCCGTTGTATTCACCACAAGGAGCGGCGTTTCGTTATAGTAAAAAAAATACCTGTTGTACGAATCAACGAGTTTTTCAAGGTACTCCTCTTTTATCTGTTTTTCGTAGTCCATGTTTCTCAAACCTATGCGCTCAAGAAGCACCTGCGTCGAGGCCTGAAGGTATATGACGAGGTCGGGCTTGGGTATTCGCGTGTCGAGAAGCCGGTAGACCTGCTCGTAAAGGCCGAGTTCGTTTTCATCGAGGTTCAAGTACGCGAATATCTTGTCCTTGGCAAAGAGGTAGTCGCTCACCACGGTTGCGTTGAAAAGCTCCTGCTGGAGCATGTCCTTTTGTTGCTGATAGCGCGAAAGGAGGAAAAAAAGCTGAGTCTGGAAGGCGTACTTCTTCATGTCAACGTAGAAGGAGGGTAAAAACGGGTTTGCCAGCGCCTCTTCGATCAGCGTATGGCCGGCGAGTTCCTTTGCGAGCAGTTCCGCAAGGGACGATTTGCCGACGCCTATCGGGCCTTCTATGGCGATGTAGCGCGGTTTTTCCGTCATGAAAGATGCTCAATATAAAATGGATGTCTTGACTCATGCAACCGAAAAGCCCTGCTAAGGAATCTCTGATTAATTCGCCGACCCGTCATTGCGAGCAACGCGAAGCAATCTCGTCTTCAAGGAAATCAACAACTTAAAGATTGCCGCGCCCAGCACCACTTTGTTGCACGAAGGAATTTGCCAAGGAACACGCTTTCATAATCCAAAGTGGTGCTGGGCTCGCAATGACAGAAAAGAGAATTAATCAGACCTTCCCTAAGTCAAATTATCCCAGACCCGCGTAAAAGTCAAGATGTGATGCGCGGTCTCACCCTTGGTTGCCTCTAAAAATTAGATAGTTTTTCCGAGTTCAAGGAAGGGCGAAAATAAAAAGCGCCGCATATACATTAATATGTGAGCATTTTTATTTTCGCCCTGACACGGAAATCGGGAAAAATAGCAATTTTTAGAGGCAACCTCTTGACATATCCCGTCGGTTCTCCTAATATCTCGTCATAGATTCAAGTTCTTTGCTGAAAATCCGATAAGAAGATATTACCGGAAATAAGGCGGGGGATAATTACATGAAACAGTCCGACTACCTTCAGGATAATCTGGAAATCGTCAAAAGCCTCAGAAAACTGCCGATACTCCAGTCAATGGAGGAGAGGCACGTCAAAGGACTGGCCAAACTCTGCAGGATTACACAGTACGACTCCGGGGAGACTATATTCGAGGAGGACAAGTTCGATCAGTTCCTATATTTTCTAATCTCAGGCAAAGTAAAGATAGTCAAGAAGGGCACAGAGGTGGGCGCGTTCGACAGGGTCGGCGACGTGTTCGGCGAGATGGCCGTAATAGACTCGAAGGCGAGAAGCGCCTCGGTCATTGCCGCCACGGCGGTAAACTGCCTCAAGATGGACATATCCTATCTGGACAGGCTCCCTGAAAACGAACGGGAGACCGTTGCCTACGTGGTATACCGCGTATTCTGCGACATACTGTCAACAAGGCTCAGGCAGACGACCGAGGAACTTATAAAGGCGAAGGAGGAGATAAAAAAGCTCCAATCTTTGCCTCGGTAATGTCCCCTGCCTCCAATACCTTCAAAAACGCATCCACCACGGTTGGATCGAACTGTGCGCCTGAACACCTTTTAAGCTCCGCTTTAATCACATCCATGCCCCTGCCCTTCCTGTACGGCCTGTCCGCGGCCATTGCGTCCGTGGTGTCGGCCACGGCCAATATCCTTGCAAGAAACGGAATGGCCTCCCCTTTAAGCCCGTCCGGGTATCCGGCGCCGTCGTAATTTTCGTGATGATGCCTGATCGGGGCAAGCACCTCCTCCAACTGTCTTATCGGCGCGAGTATCTCGGCCCCCTTGCCCGGGTGTTGTTTCATTACGGCGTACTCTTCCGGGTTAAGCGGCCCGGGCTTGTTCAATATCCCCTCATAAGTGCCGAGCTTTCCTATGTCATGGAGAAGTCCCGCCGTTTCAAGGGTCTTCATGTCCTTTGCAGGCAGTCCCATGCGCGCCCCGATGAGCAGGGCATAAGACGTAACCCGCTCGGAATGGCCGCTTGTCCACGGGCTCTTGGCGTCTATGGCCTTTGAAAGCGCCTTGATAGTGGAAAGGAAGAGCGCGGAAAGGTCTGAAACAAGCCTTGCGTTTTCAAGCGCGACCCCTATCTGGGACGCAATGGTTTCAAGGGCCGAAAAATCATCGGGCCCGAACGCGCCGCGCCTTTTAGCGCCGACGCTCAACAAGGCGGACACCTCGCCCTTTATCACTATCGGAAGCCTTATGTTCGTCTTGAAGCCCGCGTCGGCAAGCATCTTATCCACTCGAAGGAGGCCGGCCTTATCCGGCGTTATTTCCTCAAACTGAGGCAGACCGGTCTCGACCACCTCGCTTGCCGATGTGTCCGCGAACGGCACGAAAGTCCCGTACGGTATGTCCAGGCCGAAACCGGCATGATAGACAAAACCGCCTCTTTCCCTGTCAACCATCGCAACCGTTGCCCTGTCGCACGGCACCATGCGCGATATGAGCCTCATAACCGCCTTGAGTATCTCGGACGGTTCAAGGGTCGAGAGCATGTCCCTGTCTATCTCGTGCATGACTGAGATGGTCTCTATCTTTCTTGCAAGCTCGATGCCCCTGTTGACCGCGTCCGCGTACATCCGTGCATGCTCAACGGCCATTGACACCTGATTGATTATCCCGTGTATTACGTTCGCGTCGGGAACGGCCTTGGCCGACTCGTAACAGGCTATGAGCAGTCCAAGCCGGGTCGTCCCGCTCCTGAGGGGGATAAGGCGGAAAGCGGCAAAGCCGAGCGGACGGAGACATGGACATGCGCTTGGCGCGACAAAACCGGCGTCGGAAAAGGCCGTCTTTACGCAACCGTCCAGCATGGCCGGGTTCAACGTCAAAAAGGCGGGCATATCCGCCTTTTTGACGCCAACGGCCCCAACCGGCCTGAATGAGTCCATGTTTTTCTCATAAAGATATGCAAGGCACCCTTGCGCGTCAAGGGCAGTCGAGGCGGCCTTTGTTACCTCTGTCATGAGTTTTTCAACGTCCGTCTTGTGCGCCGCAGCCTCGGCTATCGCCAAAAGGCTTGCGGTCGTTCGTATCTGCTTTTTAACCTCGGCCGTGGTCTCATTGAGGTCTTCAAGCAGGTAGAGCATGGCTGAGCGGGAGTCTTTGAACTCCTGCTCGCGCGCCCTTGCCTTTTCGCATTCGCTCTTGAGCGAGGCGATTAGCGCGTCTCTCTCGTCAATGAATGGAATCATCCTCTGCCTGCGGCCTTCTCAGCGTCGAACGCAACGACCCTTTCGCGGAGAGAGCGCACTTCCTTCCTGAGCTCCTCCATCCTCAACTCCCTCCCGACCATAAGCCTGTTTATGCGCTCAAGCTCGTCAAGGGTGCGGTTTTTCTCAATCTCCTCGGCCTTGCGGCCGGTTATGTCCCTTATGATGCCGAGGGCGTTCCACGCCCCGTTCATGCTTACGGCCGTTACGGAGATCTCTATCGGAAATTCCGTGCCGTCCCTGCGAAGCGCCTCCAACTCAAGGGTCTTCCCTATGACATTGCCCATGCCGGTCTCGGAAAAAACCTTCAAACCTTCATGGGCATGGGATTTATAACGCTCAGGACATAGAAGGTCGTGCGCGCTCTTTCCCACGGCCTCCTCGGACGCATATCCGAAGAGCGCCTCGGCCCGCTTGTTCCAGAGGTATATCCTGTCAACCGGCTCTATGGCTATGACCGCGTCGGTCGCGTGCTCCATGACGGCCCTGAGCCTTTCCTCGCTCTCCTTAAAAAGCCGCGTCCTTTCAACGACCTTTTTTTCAAGCGTTTTGTTCTGACTGACCATATGCTCATAACCGGAGAGCATGAACCTCAACATGGCCACGCGCGAAGCGGTTATCGTAAACGTGTTGCCGTGGTAGTCCATCTCAACGCATCTTTCGCTGGGCTTGTTGTCGAGCCGGCCATTGGTTGTCGTTATGGCCTTCACCTTTGCGAGCATCTCCTCATCGTCATAAGGCTTGGGCATGTAGTAGTCCGCGCCCGCTGAAAGCGCTTTGAGCATATCCCCTGCGCCTGAGAGCGAGGTGAGCAGCATGACCGGTATATCCTCGGTGGCTTTATCTTTTTTTATTGCCCGGCACATCTCGAAACCGTCCATAACCGGCATGATGGCGTCCGATATGATCAACGCCGGAGGTTCCCTAAGAGCCGCGTCAAACCCTTCCTGCCCGTTTGAGGCAATGCCAACCCTGTATCCGCCCTTCTCCAATGTTTCCCTGAGAAGCGCGGCGGAAAG
>JACRCE010000092.1 GCA_016213015.1 Deltaproteobacteria bacterium
AGCGTAGAATCTCGTCTTCAAGGAAATCAACCCAGCACCACTTTGTTGCACGAAGGAATTTGCCAAGGAACACGCTTTCATAATCCAAAGTGGTGCTGGGCTCGCAATGACAAAATAAGAATTAATCAGAGGTTCCTTAAGCCTTGCGGCGGTATAAACCCTGTTGCATTTGCCGTAAAATTCCTTGTTGGCATCAGGGTAACGCGCTTCAAGATGAAATTCCATGAACTCGCGCAACTTGACGAGCAACGATTCAGGAATCTTTAGCCCCGATCTTTCCGCAAGGTAGGGGAGGGAATGGCTGAACGGCGCATGCGCCTTTGTGTGCTTAACGACAACGGCTTTGATCAGTTTTTCAAGCGCAAGATGCCCCATAAAAAGCGCATACGGATATTTCTTTGCCTTGAACGGCGCATTGACAACGGTCAGGTCATATGCGGAACCGTTCAACCAATATGATACGGTCTTGTTGATTTCAAACTTCAGCATTTCGCCAACCTATTACGCAGCCAAGGCCATCCGCAATTTAATCGGCTTACAGTATATACCTCGAAAGGTCCTGATCCTTGACGATATCCGAGAGCCTTTTTTTTACGTACAGAGCGTCTATTAGGACTTTTTTATCCTTTGCGTCCGACGCATCAAAGGAAAGATCGTCAAAGACCCTCTCCATCACCGTGTGAAGCCGCCTTGCGCCTATGTTCTCCATGCGCTCGTTCACGGTTGCGGCTATGGAGGCTATCTCCCGAACCCCGTCGTCCGTGTACTCGACCTGAACGCCCTCCGTCTCTATCAGCGCCTTGTACTGCTTCAAGAGCGCGTTCTCAGGCTCGGTGAGGATCCTGATGAAGTCGCCTTCCCCGAGAGGGAGGAGCTCGACCCTTATGGGAAACCTGCCTTGAAACTCGGGTATCAGGTCCGACGGCTTTGCCACGTGAAACGCGCCTGAGGCGATGAACAGGATGTGATCGGTCTTGACCATGCCGTACTTCGTATTGACCGTGGAGCCTTCGACTATGGGCAGAAGGTCCCTCTGCACGCCCTCCCGCGACACGTCGGGCGTGGCGCCGGATTGTCGGCCCGCAATCTTATCTATCTCGTCGATGAACACTATGCCGGACTGCTCGACGCGCTCTATGGCGTCCTTGCCTACCTTGTCCATGTCGATGAGCCTGCCGGCCTCGTCCTGTATGAGTACGCCTCTCGCCTCCGGCACCTTGAGCTTTCTCTTTCCGGTCTTCCTTGGAAAGAGGTTGCCGAACATCTCTTTTATATTCATCTCATCGCCTCCGCCGGTTACGCCTGAGAGTATCTCTATGACCGGCGGCTTGTGTTCGGAAGTCTCTATCTCAACGATCCTGTCGTCCAGCTTGCCCTCTCTCAAAAGGGTGCGCAGCTTTTCCCTCGTGCTTCTCTGTGCATCGCGTTCCTTTGCCTGCCGTTCCTCAACTTGCTGATGCGGCGTTCCCGGATAAGTCGGGGCAATGGACGCGGGCGGCAGGAGACAGTCGAGAAGCCGCTCCTCAGCCAACTCCTCGGCCTTTGTGAGCACCTTGGCCTTTTCCTCGTCCTTGACCATCTTGACGGCAAGCTCCGCAAGGTCCCGGATGATGCTCTCGACGTCCCTGCCGACGTAGCCGACCTCCGTGAACTTGGACGCCTCCACCTTTATGAACGGGGCATGGGCCAGTTTTGCAAGACGCCTTGATATCTCGGTCTTGCCGACCCCGGTAGGGCCGATCATAATGATGTTCTTGGGAGAGATCTCGTCGCGTAGATCAGACGCCACCTGTCGGCGTCTCCACCGGTTCCTCAAGGCGATGGCAACGGCGCGTTTTGCCTGCGCCTGCCCGATGATATATTTGTCAAGCTCTATAACTATCTCTTTTGGGGTCAAGCCCATTGTCATATCAGGTTGCTCAAAAACGCCCATCTGCTTTGTTGTCATCGTCGCTCCTCACTGCGGCGCACAACAAAGTGCGCCTCATTCGTCGCTCCTTGACGCCTCGCATCCGGGCGTTTTTGAGCAGCCTGAATAAATTTTTAGTTTTGCCTTGGCCTTGATTTAAGCCAGTTCAAGGATGCTTATCTTATCGTTCGTATATATACATATCTCGGATGCGGCCTTTATCGCGTTCTCGGCGATCGTCCTTGCGTCCATCTCGGTATGGCGAAGGAGCATCTTTGCCGCCGAGAGCGCGTAAGGGCCGCCTGAGCCTATTGCCGCTATGCCGTCCTCAGGTTCGATAACGTCGCCCGCGCCTGAGATGATGAAGGTATGCTCCGAGTCGCTCACGATGAGCAGGGCCTCAAGCCGTCTCAAAATCTTATCCGTTCTCCAGTCCTTGCCAAGCTCCACGGCGGCGCGCGTCAGGTTGCCTCTGAACTCTTCAAGTTTGGCCTCGAACTTGTCAAAGAGCGTCATGGCGTCCGCTGTTGACCCGGCAAAACCGGCGATGACCGCGTTGCCCCGCATCGGACGCAGTTTAACGGCGGATTTCTTTACGACCGTGGAGCCGAGCGTAACCTGCCCGTCAGCGGCCATTGCCACGCGGCCTCCCCGTCTTATCGAAATGACCGTTGTTCCGTGGAACCAGTTGGTGTCGGACATGGCGTCTCTCTCCTTCAACAGGTTGTCTCGAAAAATTAGGGAACCTCTGATTAATTCTTATTTTGTCATTGCGAGCTGCGCTTTCGCGGCGTGGCAATCTCTAAGTTGTTGATTTCCTTGAAGACGAGATTCTACGCTGCGCGAGAATGACAAACAAAAGAATTAATCAGACCTTCCCTAATATGTGAACTTTTTATTTTCGCCATGACGCCCGTAACGTAACGGTCGGAAAAAACAGCAATTTTTTATCGAGGCTTTTTCGCCTTTGGGTGCGCCGCGTCATAGGCGGCCATGAGGCCGGCAATGCCCACCTTTGTATATCTTTGCGTGGTAGAGAGCTTGGCGTGCCCCAGCAGCTCCTGTATGGTCCTCAAGTCTACCCCTGCATCAAGCAGGTGAGTTGCAAAGCTGTGCCGCAGGGCGTGGGGCGTGGGCGTCTTGGTTATGCCGCTTGCCTCGCCGTGCCTCTTTACAAGCCTCTGCGCCGTGCGTTCGGTCAGCGCCTTGCCATTGTTGCCCGCGAACAGTGGCGCGGCAGCAACCGCCTTATGCCTTGCGCGACTTATATAAGCGGCAAGGGATTGGCGCGCATAAGAGCCGAGATACGCCATGCGTTCCTTGTTGCCTTTGCCAATGACCTTTATGGTTCCCGACGCAAGGTCAACGTCCTTCATCGCAAGACCGGTAAGCTCGGCTACGCGAATACCCGATGAATATATGGTCTCGATCACGGCAAGGTCCCTTAATACAGAGATAGCGCTATTTGCCTTTTTTGCCGTCTTTTCAGGCGCATTGATAAGGCATATCGTCTCCTCGACGCTCAAGACCGTCGGTAGAAATTTTTCAGCCTTCGGCGTCGGCACGAGAGAGGCCGGGTTCGAGCTGATGCGCTTGTTCTTTACAAGATACCGGAAAAACGCCCTTATGGACGATAGCTTTCTCGCTATGGAGACCTTTTTTACGCAGGTGTGCAGGTCGCGCGCAAACCTTGTAACAACGTCGCTCGTAACAAGAGACGCCTTCGCAACGCCGTTGTCGAGACAGAGGCATGACGATTCAAGAAAGGCGATGAACTGACGAAGGTCGGCGCCATAAGCCGATCGCGTATGCCTTGATGAGTTCCTCTCAAGGTCGAGATACCCGAGGAACCCGGCCACGTCCGTTCTCATGTCGTTTTCCATAAATACCGTGAAGCGCGGCCGTGTAACTACGTGTGCCGTGAAAGCCCCTTATCTTTTTACGGTTCACGGTATTTTACCGTATCAGTCCGCCAATCCTTGAAAACCTGATCCAGTTGCTTGCCGAGTCCCATGACCAGTATAGTATGAAGGCTTTGCCCTTTATCTCGCGTATCGGGACCGTGCCCCAGAACCGCGAATCATAGCTCCTGTCCCTGTTATCGCCCATTACGAAGACATGACCGTCAGGAACGGTAATCGGACCGAAGTTTATGTTCTTCTCGACCGTCTCGCCGAACTGCCCGCCTTTGTTTACGCCGAAGCGTTCATCCCAGACCTTGCCGTTGACGTAGATGACCTTCCCGCGCATCTCGATTGTCTCGCCGGGAAGGGCGGCCACTCGCTTTATGTAGTCCTTTGTCCTGTCCGCCGGAAAACGGAAGACGATGACGTCGCCCCTTTTGATCTCCCCCCATACCGGCGCAAGCGAGGTCTCGAAGAAAGGCGCCCTGACGCCGTATACGTCTATCATGGCCGGCTTGGGAACCTGAAAGCCGTAAGCGAACTTGCTTACGATGAGATGATCCCCGATAAGAAGCGTATCCTCCATCGAGCCGGACGGTATCTTGAAGGCCTGTATGACGAAGGCCCTGATGCCGAGCGCCAGAACCAGCGCGATTACAATCGCCTCGATAAGCTCCTTGATATGCTGTTTTCTGGTCTTTGCGCCGGGTTGTGTCTTTTTGATATATGCCATAAGTCGGTTTCTGAAACTCCGTTGTTTGTTGTTTGAGCTGGTAAGGACGCTCACCCCACCTTGAGCACCGCTAAAAACGCCTCCTGAGGCAGTTCGACCTTGCCCACCTGCTTCATCCGTTTTTTTCCTTCCTTCTGCTTTTCAAGGAGCTTTCTCTTTCGCGTTATGTCTCCGCCGTAGCACTTGGCCGTTACGTTCTTCCTTAGAGCCTTTACCGTCTCTCTGGCAACCACCTTGCTTCCGATGGCGGCTTGTATGACCACCTCGAACATCTGCCTCGGGATTATCTCCTTCATCTTTTCGCAAAGATCTTTGCCCCTCTGATACGCCTTCTCACGCGGGACGATGAGCGAGAGCGCGTCAACGGTATCCCCGTTTATGAGGACGTCGAGTTTTATGAGGTCCGATTCCCTGAAGTCGAGATAGTCGTAGTCCATGGAGGCGTAGCCCTTGGAAAGGGTCTTCAACTTGTCGTAAAAGTCCAAGACTATCTCGTTGAGCGGCAGTTCGTACAAGACCATGATGCGCGAGGTGGAGAGATATTTTATGTCCCGCTGGATGCCCCTTCTCGCCTCGCAAAGCGCAAGCATTGCCCCAAGATATTCGGCCGGCAGGTGGAGCGTGGCCAAGATGAACGGCTCTTCTATGGACTCTATATATTGCGGCGAAGGCAGGCTTGCCGGGTTGTCCACGTGAATGACCGAGCCGTCCGTCTTCGTTACCCTGTAGATGACCGTTGGCGCGGTGGTTATGAGGGCAAGATCGTACTCGCGCTCGAGCCTCTCCTGTATTATCTCCATGTGAAAAAGCCCCAGAAAGCCGCACCTGAAGCCGAAGCCCAACGCAACGGAGGTCTCAGGCTCGAAGGTGAAGGAGGAGTCGTTGAGCCGGAGCTTTACGACCGCCTCCTTGAGGTCTTCATACTGCGCCGAATCAACGGGGTAAAGACCTGAAAAGACCATTGCCTTTGCGGCCTTGTAACCGGCAAGCGGCGTATCGGCCGGTCTTGCCGCGTCGGTTATGGTGTCTCCGACGTTCGTGTCCCTGACCTCTTTTATGCCCGCGACCACGAATCCGACGTCTCCCACGCCAAGCGAGCCGATCTCGGTCGGGAACGGCGCGAAGACCCCTACCTTATCCACGTCAAAGGTCTTGCCCGTTGCCATGAAGCGTATCTTCGTCCCGCTTTTTATCTCGCCGTCAAAGACGCGAACCTGCACTACGACGCCCTGATAGGTGTCGTACCAGCTGTCGAACACAAGCGCCTTGAGCGGGGCTGACGCTTCTCCCTTGGGCGGAGGGATGCGCCGCACAACGGCCTCGAGCACGTCCTTTATGCCGATCCCCGCTTTTGCGCTGGTCAATACGGCGTCAGAGGCGTCCAACCCTAAGACCTCTTCTATCTCGGCCTTTATGCGCGGCGGGTCCGCCGCGGGCAGGTCGATCTTGTTGAGCACCGGGACTATCTCAAGCCCTACGTCAACGGCCGTGTAAAGATGCGCGACCGTCTGCGCCTGAACGCCTTGAGAGGCGTCCACTATGAGCAACGCGCCTTCGCAGGCCGAAAGCGATCTGCTTACTTCATAGCTGAAGTCCACGTGCCCGGGGGTGTCGATTAGATTGAGCGTATAGGCGTGTCTGTCGTCGGCCTTGTAGGTAAGCCTTGCGGTCTGCGCCTTGATGGTTATGCCGCGCTCTCTTTCAAGCTCCATCTTGTCGAGGAACTGATCCATCATCTCGCGCTTAGTAAGCGCCCCGGTGAACTCGAGTATCCTGTCGGAAAGCGTTGATTTGCCGTGGTCTATATGGGCTATGATGGAAAAGTTGCGTATCCTGTCTTTATCAGCCACTTGCGCCTTTTTATCGGTCTATCCGTTTTATTTACGTGTTGCCGTATTCTCGAAGTCAATGTTGCATGATATGCGATTATACCGTGATTGTCAAACTCACCTTTTTTGTAAAAAAGGTGAGCCGAAAAACCTTAGAATAGGGAATAAACACCAAGGCCGGCGATAATTGGTATCGGCCGCGCGGCTTGGCGCCCGTTTTTTGAATGTCTTCAGCCTTGACGTGGCGAACTATGATTGTATAATTAATAAAGGAGAAGAAGTATGTTGAGGTGTAATGGACTGCGCTAAGGAGGTGCGTTAAAATGTCTGATATAAAATGGCTTACGAACATGGAAGCGGCCATGACCGAGGCGCGTCGCTTAGTCAAGCCGATATTCATCTTCTTTAATCATCCTGATTGCGCCGGGTCGAAAAAGAGCGCGTTGCTCACGTTTACGAACAATGAGGTCGTCTCTCATATCGAGCGGCATTTCGTCCCGTTGAACCTGACGACCTCCGAGGAGCCGGATATGAGCGTTGCCTTTAACGTGGAACTCACGCCGACGTTCATAGTCGCGGACGAGAAGGGCAAAGAGCTTGAAAGATGGGTGGGTTTTCTGCCCCCTCAGGACTTCATCCCACAGATGTTGCTCTCCGAGGGCCTTGCCTCGTTCCATAGAAAAAGGTTCAAGGACGCGGAAAGCGCCTTCAGTCGGATACTTGACATGAGGCCGGAGTCCGCCGTGGCGCCGGAGGCGCGCTATTACCTCGGCGTTACGCTCTACATGGAGACCGGCGACAGCGAGCATCTTGCGCGGACGTGGGAGACGATGCACAGGCGCTATCCCGGGGACGCATGGACTAAAAGGGCGTCGGCGTGGGCTTAAAAATCGTGTCCGTGACCGTTGCCCGTGACCGTAAAGGAATTTGTTTTACGCGGTCTACGGTTTTTATCCTTTACGGTCACGGTTAACGGACACGGTCTTTCAGTTGACAAGGGGATATGCGAGATGATAAGAAAACCATGCGTGGCTGGCAGTTTTTATCCGCTCAACTCTCCGTCGCTCAAAAAGAGCGTAAGCGGGTATCTTGACCCGTCCGCGGTCAAGGAAAGCGCAAAGGCGATAATAGCCCCGCACGCCGGATACGTCTATTCCGGCCACGTGGCCGGGGCCGTGTATTCGTCGATCGCCGTGCCGGATACCGTGGTGCTCATCGGGCCGAACCACACGGGATGCGGCCCGGACGTATCCATCATGGCTCAAGGGACATGGGAGGTGCCCGGGGCAAGCGCCAACGTCAACGCGGATCTGGCCTCTCTCATAACCGAGGAAACGGATCTGTTGAGCGAGGACTTCTCGGCGCATGCCCTTGAGCATTCACTTGAGGTGCAGCTTCCGTTCATACTGACGCTCAATAAATCCGCGACGATAGTGCCGATAACCGTGAGGCATGCAAAACCAAAGGACTGCCGGACCATAGGGGAGGCGCTTGCCAGCGCCATTAAACGCTTCAAATCAGACGTGCTCATCGTGGCAAGTTCGGATATGAACCATTACGAATCCGACAGAACCACGCGGGCAAAGGACGCGCTTGCCATCGAGCGCGTAACTGCCCTCGACCCTGAGGGGCTGATAAAGGTTACGACCATGGAAGGGATAAGCATGTGCGGCGCGCTCCCCGCGGCGATAACGCTGTCCGCCGCCCTAAGCCTCGGCGCGACGAATGCGCGCCTCGTAAGGTACGCCACGTCCGGCGACGTGAGCGGCGATTATTCGCAGGTTGTCGGCTACGCCGGATTCATCATAAAGTAAAAGACCGTGAACCGTGTCCGTGACCGTGTAAAAGAAAAATCCTTTCACGGTCAACGGTCACGGTTCACGGCCTTTACAGGAGGTTTCGCTCTTGACGGTACGCACTCGTTTTGCCCCAAGTCCGACAGGGTATCTGCACGTCGGAGGGGCAAGGACAGCCCTTTTTAATTTTCTCTTTGCAAGGCGGCACAAGGGGAAGTTCATACTCCGCATAGAGGATACCGACGCGGCGCGCTCCACGGACGAGGCGACAAAGGCCATATTGGACGGCATGAGGTGGCTCGGGCTCGACTGGGACGAAGGGCCGTTTTTCCAGAGCGCCATGTACGACGAGTACAGGAGACGCGCCAATGACCTGCTTGAGGCTCGTCTTGCCTACCGTTGCTTTTGCACGAGCGAGGAGCTTGCCCAAAGGCGCGACGTTGCCATGAAGGAAGGCCGCGCGCCCATGTACGACGGCAGATGCAGGGAAAGAAAAGACTCGCCCGACAAGCCGTATGCCGTGAGGTTCAAATCCCCGCTTACCGGCTCAACCGCGTTCAAGGATGAGATAAAAGGGGAGATAACATTTGACAACTCTACCCTCGAAGACCTCGTGATACTGAGGAGCGACGCAACCCCGACCTACAACTTCTGCGTGGTCGTTGACGACGCGCTCATGGGCATGACGCACGTCATACGCGGGGACGATCACATAAACAACACGCCCAAGCAGATACTCATATACAAGGCGCTTGGAAAACCCCTGCCCATATTCGCGCACGTGCCCATGATATTGGGCGCGGACAAGACGCGCCTGTCCAAGCGCCACGGCGCAACGAGCGTCATGGCGTACAAGGAGATGGGGCTTCTTCCCCATGCCCTTGTCAACTACCTTGCGCGGCTTGGGTGGTCGAGCGGGGATCAGGAGATATTCTCGATAGAAGAGCTTATCGAGAAGTTCTCGCTTGAAAACGTCGGCAAATCCTCCGGCGTCTTCAACCCTGAAAAACTGACGTGGCTCAATCAGCATTATATAAAATCGTCGCCCGCCAAGGAACTTGTCCCGCTGTTTTTGCCGTTCCTCAAAGAGCTTGGCATTGACGGGGCAGGGGATGAGCGGAATGAAAGGATAATAAACACGCTTAAAGAGCGCGCAAAGACGCTCAAGGAGATGGCCTTTGCGGCCGCCTTCTATTACACGGACAAGGTTGAATACGACAAGAAAGCGGCGGATAAGTTCCTCTTGCCGGAGGCTGTGCCTGTCTTTGAAGCGCTGAGGCTCAAGCTCTCCGGCCTCAAGGTCTTTGACGCAAAGTCGATAGAGACGGCCTCTATCGCGCTTCTCGATGAAAAGGCCATGAAACTCGGCGCGCTTGCCCAGCCCGTGCGCGTTGCGCTGACCGGAGGCACGGTAAGCCCCGGCATATTCGAGATGATGGAGGCGATGGGGCAAGCCAAGACGATCGAGAGGATTGAACAGGCCGAGGCGTTTATAAGGGAAAGGTTGTGATAAGGCCGTGAACAATGACCGTGAACCGTGAAAGGCTTTTGTTTTTCACGGTTCACGGTCTTTTCCTTGGCGTTGAAAAATAAAGGAAGCTCTGATTAATTCGCCGACCCGTCATTCTCGCGCAGCGTAGAATCTCGTCTTCAAGGAAATCAACAACTTAGAGATTGCCGCGCCCAGCACCACTTTGGATTACGAAAGCATGTTGTTTGACAAATCTCCTCGTGCAACAAAGTGGTGCTGGGCTCGCAATGACAAAATAAGAATTAATCAGAGGTTCCTAAAATATATTTGACAGACCGTGCCGCATCTTGTAGATTATAGAATACAAAAGGCATACAAATGAAATATTATGACTGGAATGATGAAAAAAACGAACTTTTGAAGGTTCTCCGCGAGGTGTCATTTGAAGAAGTCGTGCTGGCCATAGAAAAAGGGGATTTGTTGGACCGTAGAAGGCATCCTAACAGCGCGAAATATCCGAATCAAATGGTATTTTATGTGCGTATAAACGGGTATGTCTATGTCGTTCCTTTTGCAGAAGATGACGAAAAGATATTTTTGAAAACTATCATACCGGACAGAAAAGCTGCTGATAAATATTCGGGAGGCCGAGGCGATGAATAAATTAAAGTATCTTGACGATGAAGAAAAAAAACTTATGCGGTCGTTGGAAAAAGGCGAATGGGTTTCCGACTTTAATAAGTCGATAAAGAAAGAATATCAGGAATCCGCCAAGCACAGTTTGAGCAAAGAAAAACGGATCAATATTCGGATGACCGAAAGGGATTTGAAAAAGATTCAAGTGAAGGCATTGCAGGAAGGTTTGCCTTACCAGTCGCTTATTTCCATGCTTATTCACAAGTTCAACGAAGGAGAGCTTTCCTTCGGCAAAAAATGAGTTGCTCAATGCCTGATAGTTCACTCAAGAGGGATGCGGCCTGCTAACGACATGTTCAAAAAAGTTCTCATAGCCAACAGGGGCGAGATAGCCACGCGCATCATACGCGCCTGCAAGGAGCTTGGCATAGCGACCGCGGCCATCTACTCCGAGGAGGACGCGACCTCCCTGTACGTCAAGAAGGCAGACGAATCGTACATGGTGGGGCCTGGGCCTATACAGGGCTATCTCAACATACACCGCATCGTTGACCTTGCGACGAAGATCGGCGTTGACGCGATACATCCGGGGTACGGGTTTCTCTCCGATAACCCGCGCTTTCCCCTGCTGTGCGAAAAGAAGGGCATAACCTTCATAGGCCCGACGAGCAGGACCATAAGCGACATGGGAGACAAGGTCAACGCCAGACGCATGATGAAAAAGGCCGGAGTCCCGATACTGCCCGGCACTGAAAACTCGGTAAAGGGCGTTGACGAGGCCGTGGCCGAGGCCGTGAAGATCGGCTATCCGATTATGGTCAAGGCGTCAGGGGGCGGCGGAGGCAGGGGGCTTCGCATCGCAAGGAATAAGGAAGAGCTTATATCGGCGCTTGGCACGGCAAAGAAGGAGAGCGCCGCGGCCTTCGGCGTGTCCGAGGTGTTCCTTGAAAAGTTTATCGAGCGGCCCCACCACATAGAGTTTCAGATACTCGCCGACAAGCACGGCAATATCGTGCATCTCGGGGAGCGCGAATGTTCCATACAGAGACGGCATCAAAAGCTCATCGAGATAACGCCGTCTCTCATACTTGACGACGGCTTGCGCGCCCGGATGGGCGCTGACGCGATAAAGGCGGCAAAGGCCGCGAACTACACCAACGCGGGCACGGTCGAGTTTCTCGTGGACGCGCATGGGAACTACTACTTCCTTGAGATGAACACGCGGATACAGGTCGAACACGCCATTACAGAGGAGACGACCGGCATAGACCTCGTAAAAAAGCAGATCGAGATAGCCGCCGGCCAAAGACTCGGCTTTACGCAGGAAGACGTAGCCGTAACCGGCTATGCCATGGAGTGCAGGATATGCGCCGAGGACCCGAGGCACAACTTCCGCCCTTCGTTCGGCAGGGTTACGGCCTACTACTCCCCGGGCGGCATAGGCGTAAGGATCGACGGGGCCATCTACAAGGACTTCATCATACCGAGCCACTACGACTCTCTCGTGGTAAAGCTCATCGTAAGGGGCTCCACGTGGAACGAGACGGTGCGAAGGATGCACCGTTGCCTCGACGAGTTCGTCATACGCGGGGTGAAGACCACGATACCGTTCCTTAAAAAGATAATGGAAGACCCTGACTTTCAAAAGGGCGACTTCGACACCGGGTTCATAGACAGGAAGCCCGATCTTAAAGATTACGCCGAGTACAACGAACCAACTGACCTCGTGGCCGCGATATCGGCGGCCATAGCCGCGCATTACGGATTTTGACGGAGGACAACGGTGAACAACCATAAGAACAGGACAAAGACCGGCAACGAGGGCAAGACGACGGCGAGGCCGGCTAAGATAACCGACACCGTGCTGCGGGACGCGCACCAATCCCTGCTCGCCACGCGCATGAGAACGCCGGACCTCCTCGGGGCCGCTGAACTGCTCGACAAGGTCGGGTACTGGAGCCTTGAGGCATGGGGCGGGGCGACATTCGACGCATGTCTCAGGTTCCTGAAGGAAGACCCGTGGGACAGGCTTGTCCAGTTGAGAAAGGCCATCCCCAATACGCGCCTTCAGATGCTCCTCAGGGGCCAGAACCTCGTGGGCTACAGGCACTACTCCGACGACGTGGTGAAAAAGTTCGTGGAGCGTTCCGCCAAGAACGGCATAGACGTGTTCAGGATATTCGACGCCTTGAACGACATAAGAAATATGGAGGTGGCCATAAAGGCCGCCAAGCAGGCAAAGGCAACGGTCGAGGCCGCCATCTGCTACACCACAAGTCCGGTGCACTCGCACGAGGGCTTCGTTGACATGGCCATGAAGCTCGCCGAACTCAAGGCCGACACCATCTGCATAAAGGACATGGCCGGACTCTTAACCCCTCCAGCGGCCTTCGACCTCGTGGGCAAGCTCAAGGCAAAGATAGGGCTGCCCGTGCATATACATTCGCACGACTCCTCAGGTCTTGCCGCGATGAGCTATCTGAAGGCCATCGAGGCCGGCGCCGACATAGTCGACACGGCCATATCGAGCATAGGATCGGGAACGGCGCAGCCCGCTACCGAGTCCATCGTCGCCGCGTTGCAGGGTACGCCTTTTGATACAGGGCTTGATCTGTCGCTTCTTGCCGAGATAGCCGACTACTTCAGGGACGTGAGAAAAAAATACAAACGCTTCGAGAGCGAGTATACGGCCATCAACACGAGGACGCTCGTTGTGCAGATACCCGGGGGCATGATCTCCAACCTTGCCAACCAGCTCAAGGAGCAAAACGCCCTTGACAGGATGAACGAGGTGCTTGCCGAGATACCGCTGGTGCGAAAGGACATGGGA
Organism: Deltaproteobacteria bacterium; assembly: GCA_016213015.1. GTDB lineage: Bacteria > Desulfobacterota > GWC2-55-46 > GWC2-55-46 > GWC2-55-46 > JACRCE01. Next base: position 13,109 of record JACRCE010000092.1, read on the forward strand.
TACCCGCCGCTCGTTACGCCCACGAGTCAGGTGGTGGGCACTCAGGCCACGCTCAACGTGCTCATGGGGGAAAGATACAAGGTCATAACGAGCGAGACGCGGGGCTACTTCAGGGGGTTGTACGGCACCCCGCCCGGCAAGGTGGACGAGACGGCGCGCAAGAAGGCCATAGGGGATGAGAAACCCATAACATGCCGTCCGGCTGATCTTCTGGAGCCTGAGCTTGACAAGATAATCCGCGACATCGACGGCAAGGCAAAGACGGTGGAGGACGTGCTGACCTACGCGCTCTTTCCGGTCGTCGCTCTTGAGTTCTTTGAGCAGAGGGAGGCCGGGAAGCTGGAGCCTGAGCCGCTTGAGGAGCCAAAAGGAGGCGAGCCGCGCTTTCAGACGTCCGCGCCGCTTCTGGCCCCGAGCGAATTTCTCGTAACCGTGCACGGCGAGTCGTACAGGATAAAGGTGGCCGGAGCCGGGCACAAGGTCGAGGGCAAGCGCCCGTTCTTCATCACGGTTGACAACAGGTTGGAAGAGGTGATGATAGAGTCCCTTACCGAGGTCATCCCCACGACCGCCGGTGAGATCGAGATGCCGTCGGTTACGCAGTCCCACAGGCCCAAGGCCAAAAAGGAGGGCGACGTTACCACGCCGATACCGGGCAAGGTAACGGCGATTAAGACCGCGCTCGGCGCGAAGGTGAACGAGGGCGACACGCTCCTTACGGTCGAGGCCATGAAGATGGAAAACGAGGTGCACACGCCCATAAGCGGCGTGGTGAAGAAGATACTCGTCAAGGTAGGCGATTCCGTGAACCCGGATGAAACGCTCATAGTTGTGGAAAGGGAGTAGCGGTAAGACCGTGAACCGTGTCTGTGACCGTGAAAGGATGATGAAACGCTCATAGTAACCCTCTTCCAAAAGGGAAAGAGTGAACAGTTTTCTTTTTTCCTCTCCCCATCGGGGGAGAGGAGGTATATGATGAAATGACGCTTAAAATCCTCTACGTCGCAGCCCCCGTATTCTGCATCATCGGCCTTGGATACCTGTTTGCCAATTTCAAGAAGCTCTCGCTTGAGCCGGTCATAGAGATACTCTTATACCTTACCATACCGGCGCTCGTCATATCGTCACTGTCCAAAAAACAGTTCGTTGCCCATGACCTCGTGGTCGTGGGTTTTGCCGCGCTCGTCGTGGTCGTCGGCACCGGGATAGTAAGTTGGATATATCTGAGCGTCATCAAACGCAAAGACCTGCGCGGCTTTTACCTTCCGGCCATGTTCATGAACTCCGGGAACATGAGCTTTCCGCTCGCCATCCTCGCGTTCGGGCCGGACGGCCTTGCCGTCGCGGTTATCTACTATATAGCCATCAGCTTTCTCGTCTATTCGCTCGGCATATACATAGCAAAGGGGAGCGGCGGGTTTGCCGAGATGTTCAAGCTGCCGCTCATATACGCCTCAAGCATCGGCATCGCCTTAAACCTTGCCGACGTGCGATTGCCTGAGCCGATAATATCAACCGTTGACATGCTCGGCGCGGCAACCATACCCATGATGCAGATAGCCCTTGGGTACAGGCTCCACTCGACCAAGCTCGCCAATCCCAGCATATCGATCTCAGGCGCGCTCATTCGGATTATCGGCGGCGTGGCGATAGCGTATGCCGTTGTTACCATCCTCGGCATCGAGGGGCTTAACAGGAAGATAATAATCCTGTCCTCGGCAATGCCGTCGGCCGTTATTAATTTTGTCGTAAGCCACAGGTATAAGTTGAACAGCGAACTCGTGGCCTCGATAGTGGCCGTCAGCACGCTCGTAAGCATCATTACTACGCCGATTGTGCTGATGTGGATAATGGAGTGAAGTTGGTTGCGGGAGGTATCTTGAAAATCCAGCAGGGTAGGTTGGGTTAGCGAAGCGTAACCCAACGTTCATTGCAAAAAATGTTGGGACGATAAAGCAACCTCCCCTTGCCCCTCCTTGGTAAGGAGGGGCGCCAGCCCTTTTCTTTTGCACGGTCATCCCCCCATTTCCCCGCTCAATATCCGTTCCATCTCAATCGCGTCCATGCCTTCCACGCGCACGCGCTTTTCACGCGACTTGAGGCCGGTCTCTATCGTCAGGGCTGTTTTTTTGATCTTGAACGTTTTGGAGAGAAATGAGACGAGCGCCTTGTTAGCGGCGTTGTCCACGGGTTTTGCGTTGAGGCGTATCTTCAAAAAGCCGTTGGCAACGCCGACGAGAGCGTCTTTGGCCGCCCCGGGCTGGACGCGCACGAGCACGAACACGCCCTTGTCCGACTCTTGGACGAACCCGGCCTTACTTGTTGAGGAACTTGAGCTTGTCGGAACGCTCATCCGATTGCCTCGACTCCTGCTCCTCAACGGTCAGCGCGCCGTTATGGTAGTTGATGACCGCGCGGATGGCGGACTCCATCTCCATGCGCTGTTTTTTCAGTCTGTATATCTCGTCTTGAAGCTCCAAGGCGCGGCCATGCGCCTGTTTGACTATATTGTCGGCTTGCAGGCGCGCCTCGGCTATCAAAAGCTCGGCCTCTTTTCTGGCGTTGTCGCGGAGGCCGTCGCCGATCTTCTGCGCCGATGTGATGGCGTCCCTGAGCGTCCTTTCGTTGCCGATATGCGCGTTGAGTTCGACGGTCGCGTCCTTGAGCCTTTCTTCAAGACGCATTAGTTCCATGCCCGCGTCCTCTATGGCCTGCGCCGCGGTTTCCCTGAGCGCCTCCACGTCCTTCGCGTCATAGCCCATGAGCGATTTTTTGAATTGATGCGCGCGTATGTCCATAGGGGTTATCTTCATATCCCGCCTCCGGTCTTTAGCAGGCCGCTGAAAAACGCTCATCTGCTTTGTTGTCTCGTCGTTCGGAACTGCGACGTACGCACAGAGTACGCCTCGCTCCTCACTCCTCGCCGCCTCGCATCCGAGGCGTTTTTGAGCGGCCTGAATAGAATCATGGTGTTCCGGTAACCTTCAGTTTGAACGCGACGTCGAGGAGCGTTGACACCACGAACCATTGGATGAAGTATATGGCCAGTATGACTACTATCGGGGAGACGTCCAGACCTCCCATGAACGGCAAGAGCCGCCTCACCCTGCCGATGACAGGCTCGGTAGCCTGATAAAGAAACCTGACGATAGGGTTATACGGGTCGGGGTTCACCCATGAGACGATAGCCCTTGCGATTATTATGTACATATATACGGTCAACAAGGCGTCCAACACCCTTGCCCCCGCTGATATGAAGTTTGCAAATACGAACATCTTGTCTTTCCCCCGTTAACGGCCTGACAGCTCTTTTGCCCTTTTTGTCGCGGCCTCTACCGCGCCTACTACTATCTCTTTGAAGCCGTTGGCCTCAAGGCTCTTTATGCCCTCCATGGTCGTGCCGCCCGGGGAGGTTACGGCGCGCCTCAAGTCATCGAGCGGAGCGTCGCTCTCGGAGGCAAGCAGACCCGCGCCAAGCACCGTCTGAACCGCAAGGGTCTTTGCGTCGGCGCGGTTGAGACCGAGCCTTACCCCGGCCTCGATGAGCGCCTCTATGAAGTAGAATACATAAGCAGGCCCGCTCCCGCTTAGGCCCGTTACAGCGTCCATTAGCGATTCGTCGGCCACTTCAATGACCTTGCCGACCGCGCCGAAGAGCGCGGCAGCAAGGTCAAGCTCTGCTCTTCCCGCGTAAATACCGGCGCACAGGGCCGTTGCGCCTTGGCGCACTGTAACCGGGGTATTAGGCATGGCGCGCACAATGGGAACGGGACGCTCCACGCCGGAAGTTTGGAGCGCGTCGAGCAGGGCGTTGGTCGTAACGCCTGCTACGGCTGAGATGATAACCTTGCCGACAGCTTCCCGTCCGGCAAACACCGGCGCGATTTCCTTCATTAAGATTGCCGCGTCTTGCGGCTTGACCGTTATGAATATTATATCGGAGTCGGCCGCGGCCTGCGCGTTCTCGTTGTATATCTTGATCTCGTATCTCTCGGCAAGGAGGACAAGCCGGTTCGGGAGCTTGTCGCTTGCGACAATCTTCCCTGGACTTAAACGGCCGGAGCTGATAAGTCCTTTAATGAGCGCCTCCGCCAGATTCCCGGCGCCGAGAAAACATATGGTCTTTTCTTTGAGCATACTTGGGATCCGCCTCGGTTGGCGCGGTTAAGGGGATTGAAGAGGGTTTTTACTACGCCTACTGGCCTTTTTTCGTCTGCTTGGCCGCTTGAGGGGGTCTTTGGCCGAATATGGCCGTGCCGACGCGGATGCAGGTTGCGCCTTCCTCTACGGCGGTCTCATAGTCCCCCGACATGCCCATTGACAACTCGCGCATGGTAACGCCCGGCAACTGTTCCTTATTGATGCGCTCGGCAAGCCTTCTCAATGCAACGAAATACGGGCGCGTCCCTTCGATGTTTTCAGAGGCGGGGGGGATGCACATAAGACCTGTAAGCCGCAGATTTTCCATGCCGGATATCGCCTTTGCGAGCTTGAGCGCGTGGTCCGGCCCAACGCCGGTCTTTGTCTTCTCCCGCGCTATATTGACCTCGATAAGACACTCTATCGGTTTTTTTGCGCGTTTATTAAGCTCAGCCGCAAGCTCGACGGAGTCAACGGTCTCGATAACATCGAACAGTTCAACGGCAAGTTTTGCCTTGTTTTTCTGGAGATGGCCTGTAAAATGCCATTTTACCGAGGCGTCTTTAATCTTTTTTATCTTTTCCTCGGCCTCCTGGACGTAGTTTTCGCCGAAGACGCGCGCCCCGCCCGATACGGCCTCTTTGACCTTCTTGATCTCGACGTTTTTCGTTATAGCGACAAGCGTTACCTCGGCAGGGTCCCTTCCGGCCTTGCGCGCCGCGGCCTTGACGCGGTCAAGCACCGCGATGAGATTGTCTTCGATTGTACCGGCCATAGTGAATGTTCCCGTGATTATACTGAAGGCGGCTTGAAAAAGTCTATCGTCTGATTTTTATAGCATACTTTCATGTCCAATCAAAGGGTTTTTTGACTTACCTTTCTTGAAAGAAAGGTAAGCCCAAAGAACTTTAATAGTGAATAAGCGCCAAGACTGACGACAATCTCATATTGTCATCGCAGCAAGCATTTGTTTCTTTGGCGAGTTTACGGTAAGCCCATATGTTTCTGGATGAGGGCCGTAAGGGCGCCCCGCTTGGCGTTGGAGATGGTTTTTTTTTCGATGCGGATAAGCGGGACGACTTCGAGTATCGAGTTTGTAATGAATGACTCGTCGGCGCTCTCCAGATCGCTTGCCCTGATGCGCGAGACTTTTACCATGATGTCGAGACGGGCGGCCGCTTGATGGACCTTTGCGGCCATGATGCCGGGCAGAGCCGCGCCAGGCCCGGACAACGGGGTTTTCAAGACGTTGTCTTTGACTATGAAGAGGTTGCTTGACGTGCCCTCGCTTATCAGGCCGTCCTTCCCGATGAAGATGCCCTCCATTGCGCCGCGTCTTATCGCCTCTCCCTTGCCGAGCACGTTCGGCAGGAAGTTGAGGGATTTTATGCCAGCCGTCAACGGCGCATAGCCGGTTATGTATACGGCGGCCACCCCTTGTTTTTGACAGAGCGCAATCGCCTTGGCGTCGATCGGTTTTGTCGTGATTACAGTGGTAGGTCTGCATGAGGGCGACGGGGCGTGCCCTTGCCATTGATCGCTGACGCCCCTTGTTACGCTTATGCGAAGCGAGGCGCAAGCGTTGTCGAGTCTGTTTTTTTCGAGGAGCGCTTCCAGCGCGCCGTTGTTTATGTCGTCAAACAGCGGTTTAATTGCGGAGATGTTTATGCGTAAGGCGCGGATGCCTTTTTTCAATCTTGCGAGGTGCTCTTTTTTGAAGGCCACGGAGCCTGCCTGAGCCTTCATGGTCTCGAACAGGCCGTCGCCGTATGTGAAGCCTCTGTCGAAGACCGAGACGAGCGCCTTGTCCTCCCTGACGCATCTCCCGTTCAGGTAAACGACGCCTCGCTTCTTCATCTTTTTATGCCGAGCGCTTCGATGAAATCGGCTGCCTTGAGGAGCGTTTCCTCGTACTCATCCTCGGCCTTTGAATCGGCCACTATCCCGCCGCCGACGAAGAGATGAAGGAGCTTGTCCTTTACAACGGCGGTGCGTATGGCCATTGCCATGTCCATGTCCCCGTTAAAGCCGATCCAGCCAAGCGCCCCGGTGTACAGCCCGCGCCTCCCCGTCTCAAGCTCGGCGATTATCCGCATTGCGCGTATCTTGGGCGCGCCGGTTATCGAGCCGCCCGGGAATACGCGCCTCAAGGCCTTTGGCGCGTCAATCGTGGGATTGAGCGTGCCGCGTATCGTCGACACCATGTGGTGCAGGTGCGGAAAGGTGCTTATCCTTCCGAACTCTATCACCTTGACGCTCCCCGGCTCAGCCACCTGACCTAAGTCGCTCCGTTCAAGGTCCACGATCATGACGTGCTCGGCGCGTTCCTTTACACTTTCCTTGAGTTCCTCTATGAGCGCGTTGTCCTCGTCCACGGTATCCCCGCGCCTTCGCGTCCCCTTTATCGGCGAGGTCTCTATTGCGCGCCCCTCTATCTTCAACAGTCTTTCAGGCGAGTTGCTTATGACCTGAAAGCCGCTGAAGTCCATGAAGGAGCTGAATGGAGCGGGATGTCCCTTGACGAGCGTCGCGTACAGGTGAAACGGGTCGCCTGTAATCTTCATCGTGAGTCGTTGAGACAGGTTTATCTGATAGATGTCCCCTGCGGCTATATACCCCTGCGCCTTTTGTATCGCCTCAATGTACGCCTCTTTCGTGAAGTTTGAAGTAAACGATGCGTCTTTTGAAGGCGAATACAACTCGTGGAACCTGTCAACGACGTTGCTCTTCGCGATCAGGAGTTCCTTGAACAGTTTGACCTTTCCGGCGTTGTCATGGGGAGATACGACATAGCCCTTTGCCTCGGCGTGGTCGAATACGAAGACCGTGTCGTAGAGTCCGAGACCACAGTCGGGTATCGTACCCGGTTCTTTTGTCGGAACGTCGTCGTGGAGAAGGGACGGCTCTATCAGTTCGTTCAGATCGTATCCGAAGTAACCGACAAGGCCGCCGCAGAAAGGAAAGGGCGCGTCAAGGCGGGCCGATTCAGAGATAATCCGGGACGCGGCCTCGAACGGGTCTTTATACTCGACGCGAGGTTGCGCGCCCGTAACGACGGTTTTCTTGTCCTGCGTCGTGATTGTAGAGTAAGGGGACGCGCCGACGTAAGAGTATCTTTTTTGGCACTCTATGGAGCCGGATAAGATGAACGGCCGCCCAAGCGGACTTAACGCCTGATAAGCCGCGAAGGGCAATATATCGTTTAATTCTTCGATGAGCATCGCTTAAAGATATAACCTTTTACAGGCACGGTCAAGGGTAAAGGCCGTGATAAGGCCGTAACCGTGAACCATGAAACTACCGTGACCGTTGACCGTGTAAAGGCCGTGAACCGTGACCGTGAACCGTGACCGTAAAGGATTCGTTTTTACACGGACAACGGTCATGGTAGTTAAGAAAGGTTGGCAAACCATGATCAATTTATGATATTATATCCAGCTAAGTTTTACTCAAGGAAGACGATGGAACCAAGGCGAAAGACGCGCAAGATAAACGTAGGCAGCGTGAGCGTTGGAGGGGACGCGCACATAAGCGTCCAGTCCATGACCAACACAGCCACGGCCGACGTTGACGCAACCGTTGCCCAGATAAACGCGCTTGCCTCTGCCGGGTGCGAGATAGTGCGCGTCGCCGTGCCTGACACGGAGGCCGCCAAGGCGCTGAGGCGCATCAAGGCAGGGATAAACATCCCGCTCATCGCGGACATCCATTTCGACTGGCGTCTCGCCATCGCCGCCCTTGAGTCGGGCGTGGACGGATTGAGGTTAAACCCCGGCAACATAGGCGATAAGGACAGGATAAGGGCGGTGGTTGCCGAGGCTCAAGCGAGGCGCGCGCCCATTCGCATAGGGGTCAACGCCGGCTCCGTTGAAAAGGATATCCTTGCCAAGTACGGGCATCCCACTAAGGAGGCGCTTGTGGAGAGCGCTCTAAGGCACGTCCATATCCTCGAGGACATGGGCTTTTTCGACATCAAGATTTCGATAAAGGCCTCCAGTGTGCCGCTTACCATCGAAAGCTACACCCTCCTTTCAGGGAAGGTGGACTATCCCTTGCACGTCGGCGTTACCGAGGCGGGCACGCTTTTTTCGGGCGCGATAAAATCGGCGGTGGGCATCGGGACTTTGCTTGCCAACGGCATAGGCGACACGCTCAGGGTTTCGATAACCGGGGACCCGGTTGACGAGGTCAGGGTGGGCTGGCAGATACTCAAGTCCCTTGAACTGAGAAAAAGGGGCGTGAACGTCATATCCTGCCCCACCTGCGGCAGGATAAAGTTCGACTGCGCCGTTGTTGCGACAGAGGTTGAAAAAAGGCTCTCCTATATAACCGAGCCGGTGAACGTGGCCATAATGGGTTGCGTGGTCAACGGCCCGGGCGAGGCAAGGGAGGCCGACGTCGGCATGGCAGGCGGCGACGGGAACGGCCTCATATACCTCAAGGGCGAGGTTGTAAGGAAGGTCGCTGAGAAAGATATGATTGACGCGCTCGTTGAAGAGGTGGAGGCGTTTATTGAGAGAAAGAAAAGGCCATAGGAGGGTTTAAGAAACAATGCCGGAAAAGAAACAGGATACGATTGGAGCGAACTGGACGAGTTGGGTGGCTCTTTCAACGGCCGCGCTCGCCGTTGCCGCCGCGCTCACGACCCTGTACATGGGCAAGTTCTCGTCGCGCACCGTGCTGTCGCAGATGCAGGAGTCGGACCAGTGGGCATACTATCAGGCCAAGTCCATAAAGGGCCATGCCTACGAGTTGCAAAGGGAGAAGCTGGAGCTTGAACTGACCATGTACAAGGCAAAGGGCGCGTTGCCGTCGGAAGTGAAAAATGCTTACGACAAGACGATTGGCGCGTACGTCGAGACGGTCAAGCGTTACGACGCCGAGAGAAAAGAGATAAAGGAAAAGGCCGAGGCGCTGTCTAAGGTCAAGGAGGATTCGCAACTGCGCGCCGGCAAGTTCGCCTACGGCCTGATACTCCTTCAGATAGCGATCATGCTCTCGTCCATCGCGTCCATAACGAAGAAACCGTTGCTCTGGTACTTCGGCCTCGGCCTCGGCGTCGTCGGGGTTTTCTTTTTCATTGACGGCTTTTATATTTTCTATTGACCATGTTCCGATTGCACGGACAACTTGAAAAAGACGCCGTACCGGTATGCGACCTGCCTCTCTCCAGCGTCCTTCTTTTCAACGACGCCCGCTTCCCGTGGTTGATACTCGTGCCGCGCATCGAAGGCGCAAGGGAGCTGTATTCGCTCGACGGAGATGAGCGCGTAACGCTAATGGAGGAGATTGCGCTTGCCTCCGGCGTTTTGCAAAGGACGTTCGAGCCCTACAAGTTGAACGTCGGGGCGCTTGGGAATATAGTGGAACAACTGCACGTGCACGTCATAGGCAGGTTCAAGCACGATGCGGCATGGCCCGGCCCTGTATGGGGTTTTCAGGGAAGACAGCCTTACCCGCCGGACGCTCTCAGCGGACGGTTGAAGACGCTGCAAGACGCTTTTGAAAAGGATGGACGGATACGATGATTAAGGTAAACGGACTTACAAAATCCTACGGAGAGCAGACGCTCTTTGACGACGTGAGTTTTTCGCTCGGATCAAGGGAGAGGGTCGGGCTTGTCGGAAGAAACGGGCACGGGAAGACGACCCTTTTTCGGATCATCACCGGCGAGGAGGAGTGCGACGCCGGAGAGATAATAAGGCCGAGACACTATACGACAGCCTATTTGAAGCAACATCTCAGCTTCACCTTCGATACCGTGCTTGACGAGGCCGTAAGCGCGCTGGGCCATCATTCCGACGGCGCGGACATGAGTTACAAGGTCAAGGCCATACTGGCCGGGCTGGGCTTTTCTGAGGAGCAGTTGGACATGTCGCCTCTTGCCCTGTCCGGCGGCTTTCAGGTGAGGTTGAACCTTGCAAAGGCGCTTGCCTCGGAGCCGAACCTCCTTTTGCTCGACGAGCCTACGAACTACCTCGACATCCTGAGCATGCGCTGGCTCAAGGGCTTTTTGAAGAGATGGCCCGGAGAGATGATGATGATAACCCATGACAAGGACTTCATGGACAGCGTGTCTACGCATACTATGGCCATACACAGGCGCGGGATAAAAAAGCTCCCGGGCGGCGCAGACAAGCTCTACGCGAGGATCGCCGAGGACGAGGAGATACATGAAAAGACCCGCGTCAACATGGAGAAGAAACGCGCCGAGACCGAGCAGTTCATAAACCGTTTCCGCGCAAAGGCGAGCAAGGCCGCCGCCGTGCAGTCGCGGGTAAAGCTCCTTGAAAAGCAGGAGCGGCTTGAAGGTCTCGATAGGATAAAGGAGCTTGACTTCAGCTTCAACGAGGCGGGTTTCAACGGCAAGTTCCTGATGGACGTGAAGGAGCTCTCCTTCGGCTACGACCCTCAAACGCCGCTCATAAGAAATCTCAGCCTGTCCGTGGGGCCGAAAGACCGCATCGCGGTCATAGGCAGGAACGGCAAGGGCAAGAGCACACTGATGAACCTGTTTGCGGGCGAGCTTGTCCCGTTAAACGGCGGGGTACGGCGGCACGACGCCCTGAAGCAGGCGTATTTCGGCCAGACCAATATCGACAGACTCCTTCCAGACATGACGGTGGAGGAAACGCTCATAGAGGCGCACCCTGACAACTCAAGGGCAGTCGCAAGACGGATATGCGGGGCCATGATGTTCGAGGGGGACATGGCATTGAAGAAGGTCTCGGTGCTCTCAGGGGGCGAGAAGAGCAGGGTGCTTCTCGGCAAGCTCCTTGTGGCTACGGCGAACATGTTGCTGCTTGACGAGCCTACGAACCATCTTGACATGCACTCGGTTGACGCGCTGGTCGAGGCGGTCTTGGCCTTCAGCGGGGCCGTGATAATGGTAACGCACAGCGAGATGATAGTGCATCGCCTTGCCACGAGGCTCATCGTCTTCGACGACGGGGAGGTAACGCTGTTTGAAGGCACGTATCAGGATTTTCTTGACCGCGTCGGATGGAAGGAGGAGGCCGCGGTACGCGCCGAGACGCCCGCGCCCTCAGGCAACGCGGGAAAATGGCGAGGCAACAGGGAGTCGCGTAAACTTAGGAACGAGTTGTCGTCCGAACGCTCCCGCGTGTTAAGTCCGCTGAAGAAACGGATGGAGGAGATCGAGGCCGCGATAATGTCGGGTGAAGGCGCGATAGAGAAGGACAACGAGGCGCTTGCCTTGGCCTCGGCCGCCTCTGATTCGCCGCGCATAACCGAACTGGCAAGGACATGCCACAGCAGAAAGCAGGAGATAGAAACACTTTTCAACGAACTACAGAAGGTCTCAACCGAGCATGACGCGAAGGTAAAGGAGTTTGATGAAAGGTTAAAAAAGGTTCAGGGTTAAAGAAGGTTTTTGAACCTTCTTCCAACCCTGAACCTTCTTCCAACCCTGAACCCTTTTAGGCCGGTCTTGATATGCTTCCGTAGACCCACATGACCGGACACGGCGAGTGGCGGCTTACCTTGTCGGTTACGCTGCCCATGAAAAGTTTGCCTACCGGAGAGTAGCGGTGGGTGGCCATGACCACGAGGTCAGCCCGTTTTTCAACGGCGAGCGCGACTATCTCATGCGCCGCGTCTCCCTCCCGTGCTACCATCTCAAGGTCTTTTACCCCGCGCTCCCTTGCTTTGGCGGCGATGTCTTGCAGGAGTTTTTCGCCCTCCTTGAGCCAGTCCTCGTGCAGGTGCTGCCATTCGGGTGAATCGGTGGCAACGTGGGCCGAGCGATACCACTTTTCCACCACGTTAAGCAGGATGAGTTTTGCCCCTGATATGCTTGCCACGTAGGCGGCCTGAGAAAGCGCGGCGTCGGCAAGCTCGGTTGCGTCAACCGGACAGACTATCGTCTTGTATTGCATGATTATTACCCCGCATGTTTTATTATTGCACCCTTAGGGCATTACAACCATCAAGACCGCTGAAAAACCCCGTTTTTGTCATTGCGAGCCCAGCACCACTTTATTGCAGGAGGAAATTTGTTAAGCAACATGCTTTCGTAATCGAAAGTGGTGCTGGGCGTGGCAATCTCTAACTTGTTGATTTCCTTGAAGACGAGATTGCTTCGCGGAGCGAGAA
>JACRCE010000095.1 GCA_016213015.1 Deltaproteobacteria bacterium
CTCGGTAATCAGCCGCACGGCCTCAAGCTTGAACTCCCTGTCAAACTTACGGTATCTCCTCGTCCCTTCCATCCTCCACCTCCGAGTTTTAGTCTTATAACATCAACTCTTCGGTGTGTCCACATAAACGGGGGAAGGGCAGTCCGTCTATTTCCTATTGAAGTTCTTTGGCCTACCTTTCTTTCAAGAAAGGTAGGTCTTGCTGTTTTTCCATGAATTTGGATATAATATGATATTGTAGATGTGTGTTCAAACAAACCATATTCGTTGAATGGAGGGGCGTAAGGTTTGGCGATTACTCTGGATATAAAGCAGTACATGGCCTCAAAGGCCGAGATGGTGAATAAAAGGCTAAAGGAACTGCTTGTCAGGGAGGACGAATATCCTCAAAGCGTTCATAAGGCCATGCACTATAGTCTCTTTGCCGGAGGCAAGCGCCTCCGGCCGGCGCTTGCGTTGGCGTCGAGCGAGGCCGTCGGAGCCGACTGTGCCAAGGCTATCGACGTTGCCTGCGCCATAGAGTGCATACATACGTATTCGCTCATACATGACGACCTGCCGGCCATTGACAACGACGATCTGAGGCGCGGCGCTCCGACATGCCACAAGGCGTTCGGCGAGGCCATTGCCATACTTGCAGGGGACGCGCTCCTGACAACGGCCTTTGAGATAATGGCCGTGATAAACATGCCCTCGCGTGTATTTGGCGGGGGCTTGCCCTCGCATGTTTTAAGCGGGGGACAGACCGATAATGGCAGGGCGCTTCAGGTGATATCCGAGATAGCGCGCGCCGCCGGTTCCGTGGGCATGATAGGCGGACAGGTGGTTGACATCGAGTCCGAGGGCAAGGACATATCCTTCCCTGAGCTTGAATACATGCACATACATAAGACCGGCGCTTTGATGCTTGCCTCGGTCAGATGCGGCGCGCTCATGGGCGGCGCGTCCGACGAGGATATGATTGCGCTCACGCGCTACGGCGAGGCCGTCGGCCTTGCCTTTCAGATAGCGGACGACCTGCTTGACGTGGAGGGATCTCAACTGGCTATGGGCAAACATACAGGGGCCGACAGGAAAAAAGGCAAGGCCACGTATCCGGCGATAATGGGGGTTCAGGAGTCCAAACGGAGGGCAACCGAGCTTGCCGACCGCGCCATCTCGTCATTGGAAGGCTTTGGCAACGGGGCTGGGGCGTTGCGCTCCATTGCCGCTTATATCGTGTCGCGGGACAGATGATTCCATCAGGCCGCTGACCGGTTGTTCGCCGACTTGCGAAGCAATAAGGCGAACTCTTAAAAAGATATCTTTGTTCCATACCGGTAATACCAATCGTCATAAAGACGATTGGTATTACAAAACGCCCATCTGCTTTGTTGTCTCCCCCGATAAAAACATTCGGGGGCAGGCTGTGCTCCTTGACGCCCGACCCACGCTTCGCGTGGGTGCCCCGCTGGGCATTTTTGAGCGGCCTGAATAAATTTTGAGTTTTTGGTAAATTGACAATGGACAACATCCTTGAACATATAGATTCGCCTGAAGACTTAAAGAGGCTCGATATCGGTGAGTTGGTGCGCCTTGCAGCCGAACTCCGTGAGTTTATCATATCGAATGTAGCTTCAACCGGAGGTCATCTTGCATCGAGCCTTGGCGCGGTTGAATTGGCTATTGCCCTGCATTACGTCTTCAATACCCCTGCGGACAGGATCGTTTGGGATGTCGGACATCAGGCGTATGCCCATAAGATACTCACAGGCAGGAGAGGCCGGTTTCATACGCTTCGCCGGTTGAACGGCATCAGCGGCTTCCCGCGCCCCGTTGAGAGCGTCTATGACGCGTTTGGCGCGGGACATTCGTCCACGTCCATATCCGCGGCGCTCGGCATGGCCGCGGCGCGAGACCTGTCCGGCGGCGCCAATAAGGTGATTGCCGTGATAGGCGACGGTTCCCTTACCGCTGGCATCGCCTTTGAGGGTCTTAATCAGGCGGGGCATCTGAAAAAAGACATCATAGTGGTCTTGAACGACAACGAGATGAGCATCTCTCCGAACGTCGGCGCGCTTTCGTCGTTTCTCAGCAGCAAGATAACCGGCAGGTTCGCCACCAAGGTGAAAAAAGAGGTCGAGGGTTTCATGAAGACTATTCCGATGATCGGCGACAGGCTCTTGAGCGTTGCTCGCCGCGCAGAGGACGCGCTCATCGCGTTTCTTACCCCCGGGATGTTGTTCGAGGCGCTTGGATTCCATTACATTGGGCCTGTCGACGGCCATGACATGCAGGCCATGGTCGGGGCATTTCAGGACGTTGGCGCTCTGAAAGGCCCGGTGCTTTTGCACGTGCTCACCAAGAAGGGCAAAGGGTATGCCCCGGCCGAGAAGGACAGCGCGGCCTTTCACGGCGTCGGAGCTTTTGACGTGGCGACCGGCGTTGCACTCAAACCTTCCAAGCCGTCGTACACCAACGTATTCAGTTCCGCGTTGGTTGAATTGGCCCAGTCGGACAAGCGCGTAGTCGCCATAACCGCGGCCATGCCCGAGGGCACGGGACTGGCCATGTTCGCCGAGCGTTTTCCCGACAGGTTCTTCGACGTGGGCATCGCCGAACAGCACGCCATCACCTTTGCCGCCGGTCTTGCAAAGGAGGGCTTTATTCCCGTAACGGCCATCTACTCCACGTTTTTGCAGAGGGCTTATGATCAGGTGTTCCACGACGTATGTCTTCAGAATCTTCCGGTCGTGTTCGCCCTTGACCGGGCCGGGCTTGTCGGTCAGGACGGCGCGACTCACCACGGCCTTTTCGACGTCGCGTACCTCAGACACCTCCCGAACATGATAATAGCCGCGCCTAAGGACGAGGCCGAGTTGAGACATCTGCTCTACACCGCAGTAAGGTGCGGCTCTCCGATGGCCGTCCGCTATCCGAGAGGCAACTGTATGGGAGTGGACGTCGCCTCCCCCATGAAGGAGATACCGATAGGACGCGCCGAGACGATTAAATCAGGGGAAGACCTGACCATCATTGCGCTTGGGGCAATGGTTCAACCAAGCCTTGAGGCCGTAGAGCGCCTTGAGAGGTCCGGCGTCAGCGCAAGCGTCGTAAACGCAAGGTTCGTCAAACCGCTTGACGAGGCAGCTTTAATTAAAGCCGCCGCCTCGCGCTACGGCATAGTTACGGTTGAGGAAGGGGCGCTTATGGGAGGGTTCGGGTCGGCTGTGCTTGAACTGCTCGACGAGCGGGGGGTGCGCTGCCCCGTCAAAAGATGCGGCGTGCCGGATGAGTATATCGAGCACGGAACGCAGGAGGAGCTAAGGGCGATGCTTGGGTTGGACTGCGCCGGGATAGAGGCCGCTTGCCGTTCGCTCATCAACGGCGTACCGACGATCAAGGCGGTCAAGGCGGATGCGGCCTGTTAGCGGGAAAAAATCCCGCATTGATTCACTCGTGTTCGAGCGCGGCCTTGCGACGAGCATGACAATGGCCGGGGCCATTATCATGGCGGGCAAGGTCATTGTCAATGGACAGATGGTTGACAAGCCCGGGACGCGGATTAGCTTAGAAAGCGTTGTTACGCTCAAAGAGTCCTTGCCCTTCGTGGGCAGGGGCGGGGTAAAGCTCTCAGGCGCGCTTGACGGCTTTGGCGTGGATGCATCCGGCGCGGTCTGCATGGACGTGGGTTCGTCCACCGGGGGTTTTACGGACTGTTTGTTACAACGCGGGGCGGCCTTTGTCTATGCCATTGACGTCGGCAAAGGTCTGATGGATGCGGCCATCGCCTCAGATGAGAGGGTGAGGCTTCTGGAGCACAGGAACATCCGGTACATGGAACGTTCCGAGGTTGAATCTCCTGTTGACATTGCCGTAATTGACGTGTCGTTTATCTCGCTTGAGAAGGTGCTGCCCAAGGTACGCGAGTTTGTCAGGTCAGGCGGAATCGTACTTGCGCTCATAAAGCCGCAGTTCGAGGTGGCTAAGGGTGAGGTCGGCAAGGGCGGGATCGTAAAAGACCCGGAAAAGCACAGGGCAACAATCGAAAAGATACGCCTGTTTTCCGAGTCCATCGGACTCATCGCAATGGGGAGCATGGAATCCCCGATTACAGGGGCAAAGGGGAACAGGGAGTTTTGGATGTTGTTAAAACGGCTGTAACATATAAAGGCGGTGGAAAAATGCCCCCTCGCTTCCAAGCCTAAGCTTGGAAGCGAGGAAATAACAGAGGGTTCTGGATGTTGTTTAAGCGGCCGTAGCACATAAACCAAGGTGGCGGTGAAAAAATGTACGAGATAACCGAGAAGGTCGAGCTGTCGCACACGGTCTATTATTTCAAGGTAAGGGCGCCGCTCATAGCGAAAAAGCGCAAGGCCGGGCAGTTTGTCGTCCTGCGGCTCAACGAGGCCGGAGAGCGCATTCCGCTTACCATAGTGGACTCCGATGAAAAACAGGGCACTATCGGCCTTATCGTTCAGGAGGTCGGCAAGACAACGGCCATGCTTGGACGGATGGGCGTCGGCGACAACATACTCGACGTGGTGGGGCCGCTCGGAAGGCCCACACATATCGAAAACTACGGCATTGCCGTGTGCGTCGGCGGCGGCATAGGCGTTGCGCCGGTACTGCCTATCGCCGTGGCCATGAAACAGGCTGGCAACAAGGTAATATCCATCATGGGCGCGAGGAACAAGGGCCTTTTGATCCTTGAAAAAGAGATGAGGCAGACCTCCGACGAACTGCATATAACGACCGACGACGGCAGTTGCGGCCATCACGGTTTTGTCACGCAGGTTCTCTCAAGGCTCATTGACGAGGGCGTTAAGATAGGCTGTGTCGTGGGCATCGGCCCGGTGCCCATGATGAAGGCGGTCGCGAACGTAACGAGACCGCACAACATACTCACTTATGTCAGCCTTAATCCCATAATGGTGGACGGCACCGGCATGTGCGGCGCATGCAGGGTGAGCGTGGGCGGCAAGGTCAGGTTCGTCTGCGTTGACGGCCCTGAGTTCAACGGCGCGGAGGTCGACTTCGACGAGTTGATACTCAGGAACCGGAGCTATCTCAAGGAAGAGAAGATGGCGATGGAAGAGGCCATGTACCATGAGGGCACGAGGTGTTATGAGGGCGGCTCAAAAGGTTAAGCGGCGGTAACGGAAAAATCAAACAACTTGAGGTGATATAAGATGGACGCGAACGAAGTGAGGGAAAGGATGAAGATACCGAGGCAGGCGATGGGCGAGCAACCGCCTCTTGAGAGGGTTAGAAACTTTTTCGAGGTGCCGCTTGGTTATACCGAGGCCGATGCCGTGAAGGAGGCCCAGCGGTGCATCCAGTGCAAGAAGCCTTTGTGCGTCGGCGGATGCCCGGTCAATATCGACATCCCGTGGTTCATACGCCTTATCGCGGAGGGGAAGTTCGTGGAGGCCGCGAGGAAGCTCAAGGAGACCAACACGCTCCCTGCCGTGTGCGGAAGGGTCTGTCCTCAGGAAGACCAGTGCGAAAGGGTCTGCATAATCGGAAAAAAGGGCGAACCGGTTGCAATAGGCAGGCTTGAGAGATTCGCCGCGGACTATGAGCGCGAGCACGACGCGGCCATGCTTCCCGACATACCAAGCTGGACAGGCAGGAAGGTTGCGGTGGTCGGAGCCGGGCCCGCTGGGCTTACCGTTGCCTCGGACCTCGTAAGGAAGGGGCATAAGGTTACGGTCTTCGAGGCTTTGCATACGCCGGGCGGCGTACTTATGTATGGCATCCCGGAGTTCAGGCTCCCTAAGAAGATAGTTCAGTCCGAGGTGGAGTTTTTGAAGCGCATGGGCGTTGAGATAGTCTTAAACGCCGTCGTCGGCAAACTCGAGACGATAGACGAACTGCTTTCAAACGGGTATGACGCGGTCTTCATAGGCTCTGGCGCGGGTCTGCCGAATTTCATGAACATACCGGGGGAGAACCTTGCGGGCGTATACTCGGCCAACGAATACCTGACCAGGGTGAATCTGATGAAGGCGTATCAGTTCCCTGAATACGACACGCCGGTAATTCGCGGAAGAAAGATCGTGGTCATAGGCGCGGGCAATACCGCGATGGACGCGGCGCGCACCGCGTTGAGACTGTGCCCTGATGAGGTCTCGATAGTATACAGGAGGTAAAGGGAGGAGATGCCCGCGAGGAGCGAGGAGATTCATCACGGCGAGCAGGAGGGATTGAGGTTCCAACTCCTTACGCATCCCAAGAGCTTTATAGGAGACAAGGACGGAAGGCTCAAGGCCGTTGAGTGCGTGAGGATGGAGCTTGGCGCGCCGGACGAGTCGGGCAGGAGAAGGCCGGTTGAGGTCAAAGGGTCCGAATTCTGCATAGACGCGGACGTGGCCATAATATCCATAGGCAACGGCGCGAACCCCCTCATACCGCAGACCACGCCGGATATAAAGGTCAACAAGTGGGGCAACATCACGATCGATCAGGACACCGGCAGGACGAGCAAGAAGGGCGTATTCTCAGGCGGGGACATAGTGCGAGGCGGCGCGACCGTCATACTTGCGATGGGCGACGGAAGGCGCGCCGCGGATTCGATGCACGAGTATCTGACAGGCGGCGCATGGTAGCGCGTAAAAACATCCTGTTCGTCTGCGTGGGCAACACCTGCCGCTCTCAGATGGCCGAGGGTTTCGGCCGTCTGCTGGCCAACGGGCGTTTTGAGGCGGCCAGCGCGGGCACTTCCGCTTTCGGGCATGTGAACGGCCAGACCATCGCGGCCATGAGCGAGGCAGGGGTGGACATATCGCGCCAGACCTCCAAACAACTTACTGACGAGATGATCGCCTCCGCTGATATAGTGGTTACGCTTGGTTGCATCCCGGCGGGCGAGTTGTGTCCCGCGTCGTTTAACGGCGTAAAGCTCGATTGGAAGATAGAAGACCCGCTTGGGAGACCGCCTGACGTCATAAGGCGCGTGAGGGACGATATAAAGAAGCGCGTGGAATATCTGTTTGAAGGCGAGGCGGGACATGCGGGCCAAGGCGGATAATTTCCTGATACTCGTGGTTGACGACGAGCCGGACATCTTAAACCTTCTTGAGTACAATCTCAGGAAGGCCGGATACAGGGTTTCTCTCGCCAAGGACGGGCCCGAGGCCATTGCCCTTGCCAAGTCAAAGAGGCCGTCCCTTGTGCTTCTCGATATAATGCTTCCGGACATGGACGGCACCGAGGTTTTAAGAAGGCTCAAGGCCATGGAGGCAACGGCCTCCATACCGGTCATCATGCTCACGGCAAAGGGCGAGGAGATTGACAAGGTGGTGGGCTTTGAACTCGGGGCCGAGGACTACATAACAAAGCCTTTCAGCCCAAGGGAGCTTCTGCTTCGCGTGCGCGCCGTGCTCAAAAGGGCTGACGGCCCGGTTGAGAACGATGAGGGCCGCAAAACCTTCAATGATCTGTCGATTGACGGGGCGCGGCACAGGGTAACGGTCAAGGGCGGCGAGGTTGCGCTTTCAAGCACGGAGTTCAAGCTCCTTGCCGAACTGATCAGGGCAAACGGCCGAGTGCTTTCAAGGGACGTGCTTCTCGACAGGGCATGGGGGCAGGACTGCTTTGTGACGCCGAGGACCGTTGACACTCACGTAAGGCGTCTGCGTGTCAAACTAAAGAGCGCGGGCGGATATATAGAGACGATAAGAGGCGCGGGCTACAGGTTCGCTTCACCGCCCTTAGGCGGCTAATCGGCAATGCCCGGAAAAACCATAATCCTTGAAACAATAGCCCGCGAGATGCAGACCGGCGTCATGGCGCTTAATCGGGAGGGGCGCGTCGTGTACGCCAATCCGTCCATTGTCGCCTCCTTCCCCGCGCATGGCGGCATGGAAGGGGCATCGGTTTACGACATCATCAAGAGTTTCGAGCTTGTCAAGACAGTCGAGACTCATCTGAAGGCGCGTCCCGCGGTTTCGAAGTCTCAGGACATCGAGATAAGCGAGATGGGCAGGTTTTTCAGCGTCCGCATCGTGCCGTTGAAGGACAAGGCCGGATTCAGCCTGCTTCTTTTCTTTCAAGACATAACCGAGGAAAAGAGGGTGGAGACCATAAAGCGCGACTTCGTGGCCAACGTATCTCACGAATTGAGGACGCCGCTTGCGAGCATCAAGGGATATTCCGAGACGCTCCTCGATGGCGGCATGGACGAAAAGGAGACCCAAAAGGAGTTTTTAAGGATAATAGACAGACATGCGACGCGCATGTCAAGGCTCATAGACGACCTCCTGATACTCTCAAGGCTTGAATCACACCAGATGAGAATAGTCCATGAGCCGGTTGACTTGAAGGAGCTTATCGCCAACGTGGCGCAGGGCTTTCAAAAACTCTCAGGCGACAAGGGTATAAGCGTGAGCGTGAACATGCCCGACTCCTTGCCGAAGGTCAGTGCCGACAGGGACAGGATAGAGCAGGTTGTCGTGAACCTGCTCGACAATGCGATAAAATACACCGGCGCAGGGGGCCGCGTCAAGGTCAGCGCTCAAGCGGACGGAGATTCGTGGGTGCGCGTTGACGTGTCCGACACAGGGCCGGGCATTCCGGACGCGGATATACCGCGCATCTTCGAGAGGTTTTACAGGGTTGACAAGGCGAGAAGCCGCGAACTTGGAGGCACCGGGCTCGGCCTGGCGATAGTAAAGCACATCATCGCGCTGCATAACGGCAGGCTGTGGGTGGAGAGCGCGCCCGGCAAAGGCTCGACGTTCAATTTTGCGCTCAAGACGAGCGCGTAAAGGAGGCAACTCATGGAAAAGCATATTAAGGCGGGCGCTTTGGCCGGTATCGCCGGAGGGGTCGTTGAGGTGATATTCATGGCAATCTATTGCGCTCTGACCGGCAAAGACGGCATGGAGATGTTGGGGCTTGTCGCCTATACCTTTTTCGACGGGGGCGCTTTGAGCGGACTTTCCATTCATCTTGGATTAAGCGTCCTTATCGGGCTTGCCTTCGGCATTGTCGTTTATTCGGCTGAGCGTTTCAACGTTGTTGTTCGGTATCCGGTCGCGATCGCGTCCGGGGTCGCAATGCTCATCGTCATCTGGGCATTCAACTTCTTCGTTCTTTTGCCGTCAATCAACCCTGAGTTTGTCGCGTTTGTGCCGCTTGAGGCCGCCTTTTTCTCGAAGCTGAGCTTCGGCCTGACCCTCGGCCTGTACAGGGTTCATCCTTCATACGCTGCGAGATCGGTCGGCGCGTTGGCATGGCGCTGAAAAGCACAATCATAGAAATTCAAGACCTTCATAAGAGGTACAACGGGGCGCTTGCCGTGTCAGGCGTGTCGCTGAACGTGTATGAGGGAGAGGTCTTCGGCTTTCTTGGTCCAAACGGCGCGGGCAAGACTACCACGATAAGCATACTCTGCACGCTCCTCAACTTCGATTCCGGCTCCGCCTTCGTCAACGGCTTTGACTGCAAGAGAGAGCCTGGAAAGGTGCGTCAATCCATCGGGCTTGTCTTTCAGGAGGTAACGCTCGACAACGAACTTACGGCATACGAGAATCTAAAATTCCACTGCTACATGTACAACATGGGAAAAAAGCTCGCCGAGGAGCGCATCGACGAGATGCTTGTCGTCGTGGGCCTGAGCGACAGAAAACAAGAGATTGTAAAGAAGTTTTCCGGCGGCATGAAGAGGAGGCTTGAGATCGCGCGGGGGCTTCTTCACAGGCCCAAGGTGCTTTTTTTGGATGAGCCGACGCTCGGCCTTGATCCGCAGACGCGCACCAACGTGTGGGAGTTCATACGCACCGTAAAGCGTTCCACCGGCTCCACGGTATTTATGACCACTCATTACATGGACGAGGCCGAGGTTTGCGACAGGGTGGCCATAATAGACAAGGGCAGGATCATCGCGTGCGATACCCCGTCAACGCTCAAGAGCTCGCTTAAGGGCGACACCATCCATCTGAAGACCGAGGACGACGAAGCGGCGATGAAAGAGATTTTTGAACGGTTCGGCTTGAAGGCGGCAATGACTGAGGCAGGTCTTTTCATCATAGTGGACAACGGAGAGAAGTTCATACCGCGTTTGTTTGAACGGTCGAAAACCGGTATACTTTCAATAAGCCTGAAAAGACCGAGCCTTGAGGACGTATTCTTAAACCTTACCGGCAAGAAGATACGCGAAGGCAACGGGCATGGGAAGGGCATCGTTTCACGCCACGGCGGGGCGTAGGATATGTTCTCATACAAGGCCGTCTACGTCATAGTGCTAAGGGAGTTCAAGAGGTTTTTCCGCCAAAAGGGCAGGCTCGTGGTAACGCTTGCAAGGCCGCTTATATGGCTGTTGATAGTAGGCTCGGGGTTTAGCGGAATTATAAATATAGGCGCTCATGCGGAGGGGGCCAGCTACATGCAGTTCATACTGCCCGGCATAGTGGGCATGACGATACTGTTCAGCTCGGTCTTCTCCACCATCTCCGTGGTGTGGGACAGGGAGTTCGGCTTCCTGCGCGAGATGCTCGTTGCGCCGGTTTCGCGCGCGACGATAGTCGCGGGCAAGCTCCTGAGCGGCACCCTGCTGTCGCTTTTTCAGGGCGCGACTCTCCTTCTCATCGCGCCGCTTCTCGGCCTGAGGTTAAGTCTCCCCGGCTTTGTTGCCATGCTCTTGCTGATGTTCCTCGTGTCGTTGGCCATTACATCCTTCGGTCTTTTCGTGGCCTCGTATCTTACGTCGCTGGAGGGTTTTAACGTGATAATGAACTTCATCGTTCTGCCGATGTTCTTCCTGAGCGGGGCGCTCTATCCGATGGACGCGCTCCCTCAGCCATTGAAGCTCCTGAGTTTTGTGAACCCTCTTTGTTTCGGCGTGGACGCCTTCAAACACGCGCTCTTGGGCGGCAACGGACGACTTTCCGCCGAGATACCGCTTATCGTGGACGTCGCGTTCCTTGTGGTTTTTTCAGCCTTGTTTATCGCGGCCTCAGCCGTCTCCTTTGAAAGAAGGAAGTAGCGGACGCATGGGCACAGGCGCTCTATACGTCGTATCTACGCCAATCGGAAACCTTGAGGATATCACGCTTCGCGCCCTCAGGATATTAAAGAGCGTCGCGTTGATCGCGGCGGAGGACACGAGGCGCACGAGAAAGCTGCTTACGCACTTCGGCATAAAGGCGCGTCTCACGTCGTACTTCGAGCACAACGAACGCCTCAAGGCTGGAGAGATTATTGAAGTCTTAAAGGGCGGCTTAGACGTTGCCCTTGTCTCGGACGCGGGAACACCGGGTATATCCGACCCGGGTTATCGGCTCATTGAACTGGCCCTTGCCGATGAAAAGGCTATTCAGGTCGTGCCTGTGCCCGGCGCGTCCGCGCTTCTTTCGGTTCTCAGCGTGTCGGGAATGCCGATTGACGCCTTTACCTTTCTCGGCTTCGTGCCGTCAGGGGACGCGGCAAAGAACAGTTTTTTTCTTGAGACGCTTGCCTTCCATGACCATACGTTCGTGGTATACGAATCCGCGCGAAGATTGAAGGATACGCTTATCAGTATGCGCGCGCTCCTCGGCGACGTTCATGTCTGCATGGGACGCGAGATGACAAAGGCGCATGAAGAGGCGCTGCGCGGCGCTCTGAGCGTTGTAATCGGCGCGCTCAATGGGAGGGAGTTGAAGGGCGAGGTAACGCTTGTATTCAGGACGCTCAAAAAAGACAAGGCCGCGCCGGACGTTCCGGCCCGGATTCTCCGGCTCCTTGACGCGGGCATGTCGGTCAAGGACGCGGTAAAGGCGGTTTCGACGGAGTTTGACCTTCCAAGGGGCGAGGTATACAGGGAGGCGCTCAAGGTAAAGGGCAGCCTAAAATCAGACGAACCGGAGACGATATGAAAAAGTTTATCATCGGAGTCCTGCTCGGAATAGTCGGCCTTGGGATATTCATGTACCTTGGCGGCTCGAAGTACGTCAAGGCGTTTGGAAGCGGCACCGAGAAGGCGGGGGCAAAGCTCGAAAGGTATGAAAAACAGGTGCAGGAAACGGCAAAGGACGCGAAATGGGCGGCAACAAAGACCGTTGAGAAGACAAAGGACAAGGTGAAAGAGTATTCGCGGTAAGCCGCCCTACCGTTTTTTCTCTTTTGGCCGCGCCTTGACGACGAACGGCAACGCGAGGTCCACATCCTCCTTGCCTATGTAAATATTTTTTATTATAAGCTGGGCCGCGTCCGCGTCCTCCGTCAGCGGCTTGAAGATAAGGAGTTTGCCGACGCTCTTGCCCGGCATTAAAGTTACGGTCAGGTCATAGAACCTGCCCTTGAGTCCGCGAAGGGATGAGCCGGTTTCATCCTTTTCTTTTACGATGTCATACATGTCCGTGTAGTCGATGGGCTTGAAATAGTCCATAGAGTCGGTCATCAGCGCGATATACGATGGATTGAATATCAGCGACGATTGTGGCGACAGGTTTTCTATTTCAAGGCGGATGATGATGAACTCCTTTGCGGCAAGGTCGTTGAGTATAGGCGATTGGTCCTTGAACTCTCCGGCAAGCAGGGGGCGCGCCTTCAGACGCATGATCTGATTTTCAAAGACGGCAGTGGACTCCTTTTTCGCATAGCCCGGATAGTCCGACTCTACGGCCGCAAGATAACGATATTTGGGCTGATCAGAGGCGCAGCCCGACACGATGACAACAACGGCAAGACAGACAGCGCCGAGCGTTTTTATTAGCAGGTTGCTGAAAAACGCCCATCTGCGGCGTTGTCTTCGTCGCTCCTCACTGCGGCGCACAACCCCCGATAGAAACATTCGGGGGCAGGCTTCGTGCGCCTCATTCGTGGCTCCTCGACGCCTTGCATCTGGCTGGGTTCCCATTGCGCCTTTTCTTCTTTGCAATGGGAAGATTTGAGCAACCCTTGTCATTATTGGGGTTTTCAATAGCCTTGGATTCAAATCAGCCTCCGGCAGGTTTGTGTAAAATGGCGGAAAAGTCGGTAAATTCGTTTGCGTACTCTTCCCATGCGATTCTCACGTCGTTGACGCGCGCCTTTGGCGGCCCTGTGCAGCACCATGAGATGACACGCTCGACCGCATGGCTTTGGCCTTCCAACACGGCCTCCACCGCGCCGTCAGGGTTGTTTCTGACCCAGCCGCGTACCCCGTGAAGGCGCGCAACGTCAACGGTGTTTGCCCTGAAGTAGACGCCCTGAACGAGGCCGCTGATATAAAGATGTGCGCGCACCGGCTTCATGGTTAAATGGGCAATTCCTTTTCCGCGCCCTTTTATTTTTTCCTCTCCCCAACGTGGAGAGGACAGGGCGAGGGGGATACGAGGTGAGGCAGGTGAGGTTAAACGGTAGCATAAAATTTTAGGATCGTCAAAAAGATTCAACCCCTAACCCCCTAAATCCATCTTATCAAGGGGACTTTATCAGAGGACTGCCTTGTCCTACGTCATTCACGATCACGGTCACGGTTCACGGCCTTTTGACGTTCATATAATCGGCGGCGGCCTTGCCGGGTGCGAGGCCGCGTGGCAGGTGGCGCGCAGGGGCGGCAGTGCGGTGATTTACGAGATGAAGCCCAAGCGCTTCTCTCCAGCTCACTTAAGTCATCGTCTTGCCGAGCTTGTGTGCAGTAATTCCTTGAAGTCAACGTGCATGGAGAACGCATCAGGGCTTCTGAAGGCGGAGATGCGGCTCATGGGTTCGCTCGTGGTGGAGGCCGCCGAGGCTGCAAGCGTTCCGGCCGGCGCATCCCTTGCCGTTGACAGGGCGCTTTTTTCGTCTTATGTTACCGATGCCCTTGCCGGCGTCGGCGTCAACGTAATAAGGGATGAGATAACACGGATACCGGACGCGAGGCCGCTTATAATCGCAACAGGGCCGCTTACATCCGACGCCTTTGCCGCGTCGATAAGCGCTTTTATCGGCGCTGAAAGATTGTATTTTTACGACGCCGTTGCGCCGATAGTAACCGCGGCCTCGATTGACATGAGCAGGGCGTTCATGGCGTCGCGCTATGGCAAGGGCGAGGCCGATTACCTGAACTGCCCCATGACCGAGCCGGAGTACCAAAGGTTTTATGACGCGCTAATCGTTGCCGATACTGTTTCAAGACGTTCGTTCGAGGAGGAGCGCTCCTTTCAGGCGTGTATGCCTATAGAGGCAATGGCGCAAAAGGGGCCTAAGACCCTGCTCTTCGGCCCTATGCGGCCGGTAGGGCTTAAAGACCCGGCTACAGGAAAGCGTCCGTTTGCCGTTGTGCAACTCAGAAAGGAAAACGCCTCGGCAACGCTTTACAATATCGTCGGCTTTCAGACGCGCATGACATACAATGACCAGAAGGAGGTTTTCAGGCTCA
Source organism: Deltaproteobacteria bacterium (assembly GCA_016213015.1). Classification (GTDB taxonomy): domain Bacteria; phylum Desulfobacterota; class GWC2-55-46; order GWC2-55-46; family GWC2-55-46; genus JACRCE01. The sequence goes on from JACRCE010000095.1 coordinate 14,312, forward strand.
TACCGGCGCTTGCCGAGGCCGAGTTCGTTCGTCTTGGAAAACTGCACAGGAATACATATATCGATTCGCCGCGGCTTCTTTTGAGGACAGGCCAACTTAGGAAAGACCAGTCCGTGTTTTTCGCGGGACAAATAACCGGAGTCGAGGGCTACTGCGAATCAGCCATGTCCGGCCTCTATGCCGGCATTAACGCATTGAGGCTTTCCAAAGGAGAGCCGCTTGTTACCCCGCCGGACGGCGCTATCTCAGGGGCGCTTTTGAAGCACATAAGCGATGAGGCGAATGCGGACTTTCAGCCCATGAACGCCAACATGGGGCTTCTCGGCGTTAACGGACGAAAGACCGATAAAGCAGGATTGGCGCTCAATGCGCTCAAGATAATGAAGGCATGGCTTGATAGTCTTGACAATAACTAAAGGTTGTCTCTAAAAATTAGAGATTTTCCCCGCAATCGAGAAAGGGCGGGAATAAAAAGCGGAGCATATATGCGAATATGTGAGCATTTTTATTTCCGCCCTGACGAAGAGTCCGGGGAAAAGATCAATTTTTGAGGCAACCTAAAATAATACGCAATCAGGAGGTATATAGTAATGACACGGCGTTTAATTGTTCTCGTTTTATGTCTGTTCGTTGTTTTAGCCGCGGCCACGAATGGTTATTCATCGGACGACGGCAAGGAGGCCGTTAAGACGAGGCTCGACAACGGGCTTACCGTCGTAATCGAGGAGAATCGTTCGGCCCCTGCCGTTTCCATCCAGATGTGGGTCAGGGTCGGCGGGGCGGACGAGACGGACGTGGAATCCGGCATCTCCCACGTATTCGAGCACATGCTCTTCAAGGGCACGCTCAAGAGAAAGACAGGGGAGATCGCAAGCGAGATAGAGTCGGTTGGCGGCGACATCAACGCCTACACCTCGTTCGACAACACGGTCTATCACCTTACCGTGCCGAGCCGCAGTTTTATGACAGGGCTTGACATAATCGCTGACGCTATACAAAACTCGGCCTTTGACAAGGACGAACTTGCAAAGGAGCTCGAGGTGGTGCTTGAAGAGATACGCATGAACGAGGACGATCCGGGACGCGGCTTGTACAAGGCCCTGCTTTCAACAGGCTATGCGGCGCACCCCTACAAAAGGCCGGTAATAGGAACGGCCAAGACCGTCAAGGCAATAACGAGACGCGACATGCTCAGGTTTTTCAGGACATGGTACGTGCCGAACAACATGACGCTCGTCATTGCCGGGGACGTGGACCGGCATAAGGCGCTTGAGGAGGCGAAGCGGCTCTTCAAAGGATTCAAGAAGGGCAACGACCCTCATAAGAAGCGGCTGATTGAGCCTGAGCAGACGGGAATAAAGACGATAATCAAGAGTCAGGAGATAAAGCAGGCCCGGCTTGGGCTTGCCTTTCACATACCGGACGCCAAGGCAAAGGATACCTATGCAATCGACGTGCTTGCCGCCGTATTAGGAGGAGGGGCGAGTTCAAGACTGTATAAGAGGCTCAAGGCGGACGAGGCGCTCGTCTACGACATATCGGCCTACCCCATGTCGCTCAAGGATCCGGGCATGTTTTTCATAACCGCGACGCTGGACGCCAAAAATATGAACGAGGTTGTAAAGGGGATAGTCGAGGAGATACAACGGATTTCTTCAGGCGGCCCGTCTCACGAGGAGCTTGAACGCGCCAAGACGAATCTGGAGTCCGAGTTCATCTATTCACGCGAGACCATGAACGGCATTGCAGGAAAGCTCGGTTACGGGGAGACGTTCTTGAGCGACGTGGCCTACGACAAGCAATACGTGCGGGAGATAAGGGACGTAACCGCGGAGGATATTGTGCGCGTCGCGGCCCGATATCTTGCGCCGTCAAAGGCCACGGTCGGCGTTATCGTTCCCAAGACCGACGTCGAGACCATTACCGTTGGCGGCCTTGAGGCCGCTGTAAATGAGGCGGGCGCGAGCGGTGCAACTCAGGCCAAGGCGGTTAAGGACGAAGTAACCAAGGTGCGCCTTGACAACGGCATCACGCTCATCATCAAGGAGGTTCACTCCAACCCGACGATTGCCTTCTACGCCGCCTTTCCGGGCGGCTTGAGATATGAGACTCAAACCACCAACGGCATCGGCAACTTTACCGCCGAGATGCTCATGCGCGGCACGTCAAGGCGCACGAGAGACGAACTTGCAAGGGAGATTGAAAGCCTTGCGGGCGGGGTGCACGGTTTTTCAGGCTGGAACTCAACCGGCGCGAGCGGCAAGTTTCTGTCCCGCCACTTTGAAAAGGGTCTTGATATATTCGCCGACGTACTGATGAATCCGGCCTTCAAGGACGATGAGACAGCCAAACTCAAGACCGAGGTGAGCGCGGCGATAAAACGTCAGGAGGACTATCTTCCGGGCTATACCTTCAAGCTCCTCTACCGCGAGTTGTACAGGACGCATCCTTACGGTATGCCCGTGCTCGGTTCCCCTGAGACGGTCAATGCCTTTACCCTTGAGGCGCTTAAGAGACATCACGACTCCGTCTTTGTCCCGGATAGGATGATACTCACAATAGTCGGCGACGTTGACGCCGGATACGTCGTTGAAAAGGTAAAGGCTATATTCGATGGGAAGTGGACAGGGCGTAACGCCGTAGCCTTTGTGCCGCCCCAGCCGGAGGCGCCGCTCTCCGGCGCGCGTTCTACTGGAGCGAATCTCCGGAAGGCGCAGACACATATCGGGATAGGTTTTCCCGGTGTAACGATCGGCCAGGCGGACTCTTACGCCCTGAAGGTAATGACCGAAGTCCTTGCCGGACAGGGCGGCAGACTTTTTGTCGAACTCAGAGACAAACGGAGCCTTGCCTACGCGCTTAACGCATTTTCAAAAGAGGCGGTGGACCCCGGAATATTTGCCGTATATATAGCAACCGCGCCGAACAAGAAGGACGAGGCTCTGGCCGGAATCTTTGGCCAGTTGAAGGCCCTGACCGAGACGGGCATAACCGACGAGGAGTTGAAACGAGGCAAAGGGTCGCTGATAGGAGGATATGAGATCGGCCTTCAGGAGGTCTCGGCGCAGGCCATTGACATGACGAACAATGAACTGTTCGGCCTTGGGTACGGCTTCTCCAAGGAGTACCCTAAGAGGATAGAGGCAATAACCAAGGAGGACGTGTTGAGCGTTGCCCGAAAGTACCTGACGCATGAATCGTATGTCCTGTCGATTGTCGGGCCAACGGGGGATGGCAATGCGTCGAAAGGACAGTAGCGTATGGGCGATATTAGTTTTTTATCAGCCTTGGCGTCTATCCCCTATTAAAGTTTTTTGGGCCTGCCTTTTTTTCAAAAAAGGTAGGTTGCATATTGTAGGATACGGGCTATACTTCATATAATGTTGCCGCTCAAGAACGCCTCTACAAGGAGTCTTATATGAAGGTAAATGTAATCTTCTACAGTCTGTACGGCCATGTATATCAGATGGCCGAGGCCATTGCAAAGGGCGCCGGCGAGGTCAAGGGCGCGGATGTCAAGTTGTATCAAGTTAGAGAAACCTTGCCTGACGACCTGATCGCAAAGATGGGCGCTCTCGATGCCAAAAAACGGTTTGCCGACGTGCCGATCGCGGGTCTCGATGAATTGAGCAATGCGGACGCCGTGATATTCGGCGCTCCGACGCGCTTCGGGTCAATGTGCGGACAGATGCGCTCTTACATGGATTCCACAGGCTCTCTGTGGATGAAGGGGGCGCTCATCGGGAAGGTCGGGAGCGTCTTTACATCGTCGGCCACTCAACACGGGGGGCAGGAGTCTACCATACTGAGTTTTCATACGACGCTGCTGCACCACGGCATGATAATAGTCGGCCTGCCTTATTCGGAGGCGCGTCAGATGACCATGTCTGAGATAAGCGGCGGAAGTCCCTACGGCGCAACCACCATTGCCGGAGGCGACGGCTCTCGTCAGCCGAGCCAGAACGAGCTTGAGATGGCGCGTTTTCAGGGCAGGCACGTTGCCGAAATAACTGGGCGGCTTGTCGGGTAACCGATGCTGTGGTAACAGCGACATGAGGCTTGCATCTTCGTTCAGCATACGCACAAGTAAGATGACATTGGCGAAGTATGAAACTCTTAGGCAACTCAGCTGACACGCTTCCCCGCTTGAAGCCCGCGAGGACAAGCATTCAAATCGAAGCCGGCAACGGCATAAGGCTTGACGGCAGCCTGAATGTCCCCGATGGCGCCAAAGGCATTGTGTTGTTCGCGCATGGGAGCGGCTCTTCAAGGCACTCTCCGAGGAACGTCTTTGTGGCCGGGGCGCTTCGCTCATCGAACCTTGCCACCCTCCTTCTCGATCTCCTCACAAGAGACGAAGACATAGACTTTGAAGCGCGTTTCGACATTGCTTTACTTGCCGAGAGGCTCTGCATTGCAACGCGCTGGCTCATGGCCGACGACAGAACCAAGTCCCTGAAGATAGGCTATTTCGGCGCGTCCACCGGAGCCGCCGCCGCGATAAACGCGGCGATTGAAATGGGAGATACGGTAGCCTCCATTGTGTCAAGGGGCGGCAGACCAGACCTTTCAGGAAATAACCTTGGCAGATTGAAAACCCCCACGCTGTTTATCGTTGGCGGCGCTGACGGCGTCGTGCTTGACCTGAATAGGATGGCCTTTGCCAGACTTTTATGCGAGAAAGACCTTGTTATCGTGCCGCGAGCAACGCATCTTTTCGAGGAACCGGGCGCGCTTGAAGAGGTGGCAAAGCTCGCAACGATATGGTTCAAGAATTATTTTGATAAATAGGAGCCGTGAGTATCCGCATGAACCGACACGTCAATTGATGCGCCGAACCGTCCTGTCTATACTTTTTCTGACCGTTATAACGGCGGGAAACGCTCTCGCCGCGTATGAGTTCAATGGGCCGCTTGAGGCGCGCAACGAGTTCCCTTTTTTTCTCGCCGTGTTCTCTCCATCCCTTGATTCCGCGAAGCCTGAGACCTCGTTTACCACGAGCCTTACCCATTCAAGCGTATTTTTCATAAAGAGCGGCAAGGACATATCTCTTTGGTATGACATGGAGGTTACAGACCTTCGCTTTAGATCGAAGAGAGTAATCTTTGATACCCTTGAGCTTGGCCTTGAACTGCCTTTTTATCTGTTCTCAAGCGGTTTTATGGATGGGCCGCTTGGTTCTTATCACGACGCCTTTGGCTTTGATGATTACGGCAGGGGGAGGCGACCGGCCAACTCCTTTCTTTATGAGGTGAGAAAAAACGGCAGGTCAGTCGTCAACGGCGAAGACGGGAGGTTCAAACAGGGCGATCTGAGGTTGGCGATTAAAAATGCGTTCGTGGATACCTCTACCCTCACGCTCTCTCTCAAGGCGGACATGGAACTGCCGACCGGGGATGCGAGGAGCGGGGCCGGCAACGGTAGTATAGATACGGCGCTCTCCGCGCTTCTTGATGCGACGCTAAGTGAGAGAGTCAAGCTCTATCTTAACGCGGGCGTTGTCTTTCCCGGGGCATTATCCGGCCATGACAAGATATATCTTAAAGATTATCTGTACGGCAACTGTAGTGTGGAGGCGCTTTATTCGGAAGAGGTATCTTTCCTTGCTGGCGTAATGGCGCAGGAGTGGCCGTTCGATGATAAAGGCGACAAGGCGTTTCGCCGGTCGCCAATCGTCTTGATCCTCGGCGGCCGGTATTCGGCAAAAAAGGGCGTATTCGAGCTTTCCTTCAGTGAAGACTTGAATACCACCGGCGGCCCGGATTTTTCCGTTGGCTTGGCGTATAAGAGAAGATTCTGACGGATTTGACGTTATGCCTTCTGTTGCCTTTTTTCCCAGTAGTTGGGTTCTCTGTTGAGATGCATCACGGCGACTATAAACACCTCTTCATCTGTAACTTGATATATTACCCCGTAAGGGAAACGACTTGTCAAACATCTTCTGGTATTTGCAGAAAAGCGGAAACCAAGCGCGAGGAAACGAAAGGATGTTTTGAATTGCCATGTAGACTTCTTTTGCGAACTCTAATCCGAGGTCGTTTTGGCGCTCGTTGTAATAAGCGATAGTCTCGTTTAATTCCTTTTCAGCATAGGGATGAAAAGAATACCTCAAGAGATTTACCCGCCGACTATTTTCTTAAATACTTCATCACCCGGTATGGTTTTCACTTTGCCGCTTTTTATTTCTTCAACCCTTTGCTCCGCTTCCGTTGCCCACAATTCGTCTATTTTTTTCTGAACGGGATGAAGGCTGCGAAGGAGCTTATCTACAAGTTGCGCCCTTATTTCGACTGGCAACGAAACTGCTTCCTCAAAAAGTTCCTGGCTCTTTAACATGTCTACCTCCCCATAATTTATTATTATGGAAGGTCTGATTAATTCCCTTTTCTGTCATTGCGAGCCGCGCTTTTGCGGCGAAGCAATCTCTAAGTTGTTGATTTCCTTGAAGACGAGATTGCTTCGCGTTGCTCGCAATGACGTGTTAGTGAATTAATCAGAGCTTCC